>JARYLX010000113.1 GCA_029907415.1 Melioribacter sp. | reverse complement strand
ATTTACAATTAAACATGGAAGTTCTGCACATGCTATATAGGAAATTCCTTCCTGCATTAAACTTATTCCGGGAGAAGAAGACGAAGTCATAACTTTTTTTCCTGTACATGCAGCTCCATAAACCATATTTATTGCAGCCAGTTCACTTTCTGCTTGAAGAACAACCATCCCAGTTCTTGCGTTAGCTTCGCTTGTTAAATATTCAAGTATTTCTGATTGAGGTGTAATTGGATAACCAAAGTATCCATCACATCCTGCACGAATAGCTGCTTCGGCAAGTGCTTCATTACCTTTCATTAGTAATAATTCTGTTTTCATTGTCTCACCGTAACTGTGATATCATTTTTAACATTTGAAATGGTTGCAATTGGTTCTTTCTTTTTATCTGTCTTTCTATAGACTTTAATAATTCCCTCAGGACATACAAGTGCACAATTTACACAACCAGTACAATTATCTTTTATCTTAACAATGTAATGATAACCTTTAGAGTTAATTTTTCTTGAAAGTTCAAGGGTTTTTTGAGGGCATGCCGAAGCACAAAGTTCGCAACCCTTGCATTTTTCGATATCAATTATGATATCTCCTTTTACTTTTGCCATATAAACCTCAAATTATTTAAAATAAAAAAAGGTTATAGTTTTACTATAACCTTTTTCTCAGTTGATAAAAATTTAATAGTAGTATTTCTACAAGAATAAATTTCATTCTAAAACCGTAAAAAGAGCTTAACAATATAAAACTTATATGCCAGCAGTTATTAACAATTAATCTTTTTTTCCAATGGAAAAATAATAATTATTATTCAAAAACAAAGGGGGAATGTTTTATTAAAATTCTGCTAATTAAAATCGGTATTTGAATTTATCACAAATGAGAAATGATTAACTCTTTTTAAGAAAAGTAAAAACTCGATTGATTACAAAATTGCATGTTTATCTGCATGATAAGAGCTCCTTACAAGCGGCGAAGATTCAACTGCCTTGAAACCTAATTTTAATCCATATTCTTTGTAAAATTTAAACTCATCAAGTGTTACATAACGATGAACCGGGAGATGATTTTTTGTGGGTTGAAGATATTGTCCTATTGTCATAATATCACAACCGCTGTTATATAAATCATTGATAAGTTCTATTACTTCTTCTTTAGTTTCTCCAATTCCTACCATGATTCCGCTTTTTGTTCTAAGACCTCGTTCTTTAAACCATTTTATAACATTTAAACTTCTTTCATATTTTGCTTGAGGTCTAACTGCATGATATAATCTTTTCACAGTTTCAAGATTATGATTAAGAATATCTGGTTTATTCTTCATGATAATTTCGAATGCATGTTCTTCTCCTTTAAAATCCGGAATTAAAATTTCTATTGTTGTATCAGGCATTTTCTCGCGTATTAGTCTCACAGTTTCAGAAAAAATTGATGCTCCCCCATCTTTTAGTTCATCTCTATTGACTGAAGTAATAACCACATGATTTAATTTAAGAGCTTCAACTGATTCTGCAACTCTTCTCGGTTCATCTAAATCGAGTTCATTTGGAATTCCCAATTTCACATTACAAAATCCACAACTTCTTGTGCAAGTATCCCCTAAAATCATAAAAGTTGCAGTTCTTCTGTTCCAGCATTCTGCAATGTTTGGGCATTTTGCTTCTTCACACACAGTATTCAATTTTGATTTTCGCATTAATTCATAAACATCTTTATAATTTTTTCCACTTGGTAAACGAACCTTAAGCCATTCGGGTCTTTTTCCTGGATTAACTTTTTTTTCTATTTCTTCCTTAAATGCTAATTGATGTTGATTGATTTTCATATTCTCTCCCATTTAAACTTCAAAAGCTAATTTCAACTTGCATTTTAACTGTGCAGTCTGTTTTCATTATGTGCTTCAGTAATTTTTCTTATTATGTTTAATAAAAAATAAATGAATTATAGGATATTTTTTCGTTCCTTGTTAATCTTTGTTGCAGATTGAGCTAAAATAATAATCTCATTTTTTCTCATAAATAATTTTCATCAAAATTTTCCAGAAGTTCTTTTATTGACTTTAGAAATTTACCACCAAGCATCCCATCAATCAAACGATGATCGTGACTTAATGACAAATACATCATAGCTCTTACTGCGATGCTCTCGATGCCTTCATTATCAATTACAACTGGCTTCTTGATAACACTTCCTACACCAAGTATTCCTACTTCTGGTTGATTAATTATTGGAGTTCCTATTAATGTACCGAACACTCCATAATTTGTAATAGTAAAAGTTCCATCGGTAACATCATCATAAGATAATTTTTTTGTTTTTGCTTTTTGACTTAAATTTGCAATTGCTTTAGCAAAACCAATTATATTCAATCCATCAGCATTTTTAATATTTGGAACTATCAAGCCATTTGGTTCGAGTGCAATTGCAATTCCAAGATTAATATATTTTTTCATAATTATTTTTTCTTCTTCAATAACTGCGTTCATTAGTGGAAATTCTTTCAAAGCTTTTATAGCAGCATAAGCAATAAAAGGGAGATAAGTAAGTTTAACTCCTTCTTTTGCATATTGCTCTTTTTTATTATTAATAAAATTATAGATTCTCGTTACATCAACTTCAGTAATTGATGTAACATGAACAGCAGTATCCCGGCTTTTAACCATATTTTGCATTATTTTTTGTCGGACATGGTCAATTGGAATAACTTCTATTCTTTCGCCTGTTTTTATTTTATTTTCTGCTTCTTTGTTTGACATATATTGTGAAATTATTTCTCCGGATTTTTTCTTTTCAAGATAATCAATAATATCTTTTTTAGTGACTCTTCCTTTAATTCCTGTTCCTTCAATTTTATCTAATTCTTCAATTGATAGTTCTTCCTGTCGCGCAATATTTAAAACAGCTGGTGAATAAAATCTTTTTGATTTTGATTCGACTTTAATTTCTCCTGAAGACTGTGATTCGATTTCATTCTTTTGTTTTTGTTCTGAAAAACCTTGAATAATTATTTCTTCGTCAGAAAGAATTCTTGCTATTACTGTATCAACTTCTACAGTTTCATTTTCATTATAAAGTATTTCTTTAACTACTCCATCAACAGGGGAAGGGATTTCGGTGTCAACTTTATCAGTTGATATTTCAAGAATAATCTCATCGCGTTTTACATGTTCACCAACTTTTTTATGCCATTTTATTATTGTTCCCGATGTAATTGATTCACCCATTTTAGGCATTACAATATCAATTATTTTTTTCTCTTTTTGTTCAAAAGTATTAAAATCTGCTTCATTTTCATCATGTGTTTCAATAACTGCAACCACAGTCCCAACCTTAGCAGTTTCATTTTCATTAACTCGAATTTCAGTCAAAATTCCATCGTATGGAGAAGGAATCTCTGTATCAACTTTGTCAGTAGTAATTTCATAAATAATTTCATCTTTCTTAATTATATCGCCAATTTTTTTATGCCATTTAATAATTTTTCCTTCAGTTATTGATTCTCCCATTTGAGGCATAATTATTTCTGCTTTCATTCATTCTCCATTAATATTAGATGAAATTTGATTAATAAGTTAATAATTCTTTAAGACCTTCGTAAATTTTATTTTTATCAGGAAGGATAAATTTTTCAAGAATAGATGAATATGGAATTGGAGTATCTTTTGCTGCAATTCTTTTTACAGGACCATCAAGGTATTCGAAACAATTTTCTGCTATTTGTGCAGAAATCTCAGCGCCAAAACCAGCTGTTAATGTATCTTCGTGAACTACAGCAACTTTGCCTGTCTTTTTAACAGAGTTAAATATTGTTTCAATATCTAAAGGTGAAATTGTTCTTATATCAATAATTTCAACTGAATAACCTTCCATTTCTAATGTTTTAGCTGCAAGGTTTGCTTCGTGAACCATAGCGCCATAAGTTACCACAGTCAAATCATAACCTTTTTTAATAATGTTTGCTTTCCCAAATGGCAGAAGATAATTTGAATCAGGTTCTAAAGAAGCAGCATAACTTTGCCTATATAAGCCTTTGTGCTCAAGGAATAAAACAGGGTCATTTAATCTCAGAGCAGTTTTTAATAATCCCTTAGCATCTGCAGCATTAGAAGGATATGCTATTAACAATCCGGGCATATGAGCAAAAAAACTTTCGATGTTTTGACTATGATAAATTCCACCATGAATATATCCTCCAACTGCAACACGAATCACAACTGGAGTTTGAAATAAATTATTTGAGCGGTAACGATACATAACCAGTTCATCTCTAATTTGCATAAATGCAGGCCAAATGTAATCACCAAATTGAATTTCTACACAAGGTTTTATTCCTGTTAATGACATCCCAATAGCTACTCCCACAATACTTGCTTCAGCTAAGGGAGAATTAAAAACTCTTTCATTACCGTATTTGGTAGAAAGTCCTTTTGTTGCAGTAAAAACCCCGCCTTTTGGATCAGCAACATCTTCACCAAAAAGAAAAATTTTATCATTCAATTCCATTTCTTCTGCAAGTGCATGATTAATTGCATCAACCATAACAATATTTTTAGAAGAACTTTCGGACTTTTCATAAATAAGTTCATTATGTTTATTTGATTCATCCAGCACAAATTTAATAGCAGAATTTGGTTCCGGGTCAGGTTGTTTTATTGCCCAATCAGCAGCTCGATTAACTTCTTCATGGATTTCTTTTTTCAGGTTCTCCAAAACTTCTTCTGAAATTATTTCCTTCTGAAGTAATAGGTTTGATAAAATATTGATAGGGTCTTTCTTCGATTCTTCATCAAGAATTTGAATTGGTCTATATTTTTTCTGGTCATCTGAGGATGAATGAGAAAATAATCTTACAACATGAGCTTCAACTAAAACAGGACCATGCCCTCTACGGACATAATCGAAGGCTTCTTGTGCAGCAATATAAGATTGAATATAATCTGTCCCATCAACTTCAATGCGGTAAAGATTTTCGTATCCTTTCATCATTTCATAAATTGAACCATTTTTGCCTGCTGATTGATTTTCAACAGGGACAGATATAGCCCATTTGTTATTTTCTATTAAAAAAATTACTGGAAGTAATTGGCGGCTTGCCCAGTTAACAGCTTCATGAAATTCACCTTCACTTGTTGCCCCTTCTCCGCTGCTTACATAGACAACACCATCTTTGTTAAGTTTTTTCAACCCCAAAGCAGTTCCCACTGCTTGAAGATATTGTGTGCCAGTAGGACTTGATTGAGATGGAATGTTTAGTTTTTTAGAAGCCCAGTGAGAAGGCATTTGCCTGCCACCGCTCATCAAATCATCTGCTTTTGCAAGAAAATTAAGAAAAATTTCTTCAGGTGTTATTCCTAATGAAAGCATAAAAGTTAAATCTCTATAGTATGGATAAGCCCAATCAATTCCTTTATTTATTAATTGGCCAAAAGCTATTTGAACTGCTTCGTGGCCTGCTGCAGCAATATGAAAAAATGCTTTCCCCTGTTTTATAAGTGTCATTTGTTTATTATCAATTTCACGGGATAAAAGCATTAATCGGAAGGCTTCTAAAAGATTTTCTTTTGGAATTTGCTTATCAATTTCATTTGAAATTTCTAAAACATTATTCTTTTCTAAAATTAAATTACTCTTTTTATTCATTTAATTTCCTTCCAATGTGTTTGAGAATTGATTATCGCTGCAAAAAAGTTTATCCAATTTTTTCTTGGGTTAATAAATAAAAATCTTTCTCTCTAACTATCACGTCAGAATATCCAAACACTTTTAAAAATTCATCAAGTAAAATTTTTTTTGCTCCTTCAATATCAATTTCATTATTTAATTCTTTTTGCAATGATGTTACATAATAATCCCTAATTCCACAAGGAATAATTCCGCCAAAATAATTAAGGTCTGTATTAATATTAAATGCAAAACCATGCATAGTAATCCATCGGCTAACTTTTATTCCAATTGCTGCTATTTTTCTATCATTAACCCATACCCCTGTATATTTTAACTTTCTATCAGCCTTTAAACCATAATATGAACATGTATTAATAATAACTTCTTCAAGTGAACGAAGATATTCATGAGTATCTTCTTTCCAATTTGATAATTTAATGATTGGATAACCTACGATTTGTCCAGGTCCATGATAAGTGATATCTCCACCCCTATCAATTTCATAAACTTTAATACCAAGTTCTTTTAATTGTCGATTATTGATTAAAAGATGGTTAGGATTAGCAACTTTCCCTAGTGTGTAAGTGTGATTATGTTCGAGAAGAAAAAGAGTATCTTCTATTTTATTATTTAATCTTTCCTGAAACACCTTGATTTGTAAATCCCATGCTTCTTTGTAATCAATTATTCCAAGATTGCAATATTCAAGAATTCTTTCTTTTTTTTCTTTCATAATAATATTTAATTATTCATAGACACAGTTATTTTAAAAAACCTAAATAAGATTTACAAACTTCATATTTATTATTTTTTTCAATTTTATACTAAAAATAAAATAAATACTCATTTGATAACAAGAAGTTTAGCAGAATTGTTCATTAATTAGAAAAAATTTATTTACTGGAAGATCTGAATTTTGATAAATTATTTTGAAGGATTATAGATTGGTACAGTAAAATAAAACTTGCTTCCTTTGCCCAATTGACTTTCTACCCAGATTTTACCGCCTTGTTTTTCACAAAATTCTTTGCAAAGAATTAGGCCCAGTCCGGTCCCTTTTTCTTTTGATTTGCCAATTTCTTTTACATTAACATCAATTCTAAAGAGTTTTTTTACATCATCTTCGCTCAAGCCAACCCCATTATCTTCAACACAAATCTTAACAAAACCGTCCTCATCATTAGTAATAATTTTTATAATACCATTCTCACCTGTAAACTTTATTGCATTAGTAAGCAAGTTACGAATAACTGTATCAAGTAAATTTTTGTCTGCATAAACCATCAAAGAAGAATTCATGCTTACTGTGATTTTAATGTTTTTCTTTTCTGCTTGAGATTTAACAAGTTCAATGTTTTCTTTTATAACATTTTTAATTGATAATGGTTCAAGATTAATTTGAAGCCTGCCAGATTGAGCTCGTGCCCAGCTTAACAAATTTTCGAGTAACTTTTGTGTGTTATGTGCCGTATTATAAATGGTTTTAATATATTCTTTTTTTTCATCATCGCTCAATTCATTGTAATCTTCAACTAAAATTTCAGAAAATCCGAGCAATGTTATAAATGGATTTTTTAAATCATGTCCAATGATTGAAAACAGTTTATCTTTAGCAGAATTTAATTCTTCCAGCTTTCTTTCTGATTCATAAAGTTGATTGTTCAATTCAACATATTTTGCAGCTTCTTGTTCAATCTGGTCCCGTGAGTATGCAATATCTTGAAGCAATTTTTCTCTTTCGAGTTCTGCTTCAATACGGTCTGTTATGTCCCTTAAAATAAATAGTATTTGAATTGGTTGACCTTCTTCATTACGTATTACATCAGTTTTAGATTCAACATAAAAAAATGAGCCATCGTTTCTGATTAATCTAAATATATATGAATTACAATGTTTTCCTTGTGATAATCCCTGAAGATTCTCAATAAATTTTTCTGAATCATCTTTTAAGACAAAATCACTTAGCTTTTTACCAAATATTTCCTCAATTGAAACATTACCGACCATTTGCATAAATTTATCCGAAGCAAAAGATATTGTCCCATCCAATTCAGTTGTAACTATCCCATCAGGGGAGGTAGAAAGAATTGATTGAGAAAGCAATTCACTTTTAAGCATTTTTTCTTCAGCAAGTTTACTCTCTGAAATATTCTGGGCATAAATTGAAACCCCAATTATATCTTCACCATTTCTCACAGGATTAAAGTAAATTCTATAATAGTCGTTTTCATAATTGTCAAAAGAGTAATCAATAAAAAATTTTTGCCCGTTTAGAGTTTTATTTATGCATTCTTCCCAGAGTTCTTTTTCATTACCATTAATAATTGAAAAAAAATCATCGTTAATTTTTATTTCTTTCGAACATCTTTTTGAAAAGAATATTTTAAAATTTTGGTTAAATAAGATTAATCTAAAGTTTTTATCTACAAACCATATAAAATCATTATTAACCTCCATTAATGAATCAAACAGATTTTTATAATCAAATGTATTAAATCCATTTTGAGTTATTACTTTTGTGTCTGTAAATGTAAAATTATTCATAATGAAACCTGTGTATTTCTACAATTTATTATCGAAAAAATATTATTTTTTTACAATTGAATTTTAACAGCTCAATAGAATTAAGTAAATTTGATTAAACTCAAATGGAAATTTTATGCCAACATTAATGGTAAGTATCTCTGGAATTCGCGGGATAATTGGAGATGGTTTAGACCCGCAGACAGTTGTTAAATATACTTCGGCTTTTGCAGAATTTTGCGGTAAGGGTAAAATTGTTGTTGGTAGCGATGGAAGAATTTCTGGTGAAATGGTTAAAAATATTGTAACTGGAACATTAATTGCTAAAGGCAATGACGTGATTGATATCGGTATATGTCCAACTCCAACAGTTTTATTTAATGTGAGAAAATTAAAAGCGGCAGGAGGAATACAAATTTCTGCAAGTCATAATCCAAATGAATGGAATGCATTGAAATTAATAAATCACAAAGGAGAATTTTTAAGTCCCGAAGAAAATTCAACAATGCTAAGTTTAATTGAAGAATCACAAAAAAAATATTCTACATGGAATAAATTAGGGGAAATAATAAAGTATGAAGCTGGATTAAGAAATCATATTGATGCTGTATTAAAAATGAAATATATAAATTTACTCAGTATTCGTAAAAGAAAATTCAAAGTAGTTTTAGATTGTGTTAATGGAGCTGGTTCTTACTCAATGCCTTTATTACTCAAAAAACTTGGTTGTGAAATTATTGAAATTAATTGTGAAAAAAATGGAATCTTCCCACGCTTACCAGAACCAATTCCCGAAAATTTGAAATCTACAATGAGAGCTGTAAAAAAATATAAAGCTGAACTCGGAATTGTAGTAGACCCTGATGTTGACAGATTAGTTCTCATAACAGAAAAAGGTGAACCATTTAATGAAGAGAATACAATAACTCAAGCTGTAAAATTTTATTTATCTAAAAGGAAAGGAAATGTAGTTGTAAATTTATCAACAACAAGAGCCGTAGACGATATTGTTAAAAGTCATGGTTGTAAAGTTTTTCGTTCTCCAGTTGGCGAAGCAAATGTTGTAAAAAAGATGAAAGAAGTACGAGCCGTAATTGGAGGTGAAGGAAGCG
>JARYLX010000112.1 GCA_029907415.1 Melioribacter sp. | reverse complement strand
CTTCAGTATCAAGATTCAATAAATATTTTCCTGATATAAAATCATTTTGCAAATTATTTACGCCTGTTAGACCTGTTTCTTCATCAACTGTAAATAACAATTCGATTGGACCATGTTCAAAAGTATCATCCAATGCTATTGCAAGAGCAGCTGCCACACCAATTCCATTATCAGCCCCAAGTGTAGTTCCATCAGCTTTAAGCCATTCTCCTTGTTTAATTAATTTAATTGGGTCTTTATCAAAATCATGAATTATTTCTTTATTTTTTTCACATACCATATCGAGATGGCTTTGCAATACAATTGTTGGTGCATTTTCGTAATTAGGTGTTGGTGGTAAATAAATTAGAATGTTCCCTGTTTGGTCTTCTTTAAAACTAAAGTTGTGTTGACCTGCAAAATTTTTGATGTATAATCTAATTCTTTCTTCATGTTTTGATTGGCGGGGTATTTGACTTATTTCAAAAAATCTTTTCCACAAGATTTGAGGTGAAAGACCTTCAATAACTTCATAAGACATAAATTTCTCTCTTAGTTATGTCGTATATTTAAAATATCGCCATCCTTAACAATGTATTCTTTACCTTCGAGGCGCCAGGCTCCTGCTTCTTTACATTTACTGAAAGAACCATACTTTATAAAATCATCATAATGAACGACTTCGGCTCGAATAAATTTATTATAAAAGTCAGAGTGAATTACTCCTGCAGCCTGTTGAGCATTGTAGTTTTTCTTGATTGTCCATGCTCTGCATTCATCTTCGCCTACTGTAAAGAAAGATTGCAATCCAAGCATTTCATAAGAAGTTCGCAAAATTTTACTCAATGCAGATTCCTTAATTCCATAATCTTCCATGAAAATTTTCTGGTCATCCTCATTCAATTTTGAAAGTTCGAGTTCAATTTTAGCAAAGAATGGAATTATCGGAACATTCATTTTATTTAATTTCTTTCTTATTTCTTCTACATCACTATCTACAGTTTGAATGGCATCTTCATCATAATTAATTGCAATTGCAAGAGGTTTTAGTGTAATTAATTGAAACCCAGCTAACAACTTTAATTCATTATCATCAAGATGGAGTGCTCTTAATGGTTGCTCTTTTTCACAGTGAGCAAAACATTTTTCTATTACAGGGTATTCTCTTTTTAATCTCTCATCTTTAGATTTTTGTAAATCTTTTTTTAGCTTTTCAAGACGATTCTCAAGAAATGCTAAATCCGAAAGAAGAAATTCTGTTTCCAGAAATTCAATATCTCTAACAGGATTAATATCGCCAAGAGGATGAATTATAGTATCATCACGAAAAGCACGAATTACATAAAATAATGCATCATTGTTTCTAACACTATTTAAAAAAGTAGAAGTAATTTTAACTTTGTTGTCATCAGACATTCTTAAACCAGGAATATCAAATACTTCTATTGTAGCATTAACTTTCTTTTTAGGATTGAAAATTTTCGTCAGGTTATCCAAGCGCTCGTCAGGTACTTTTACTACTTCTACGGCTGCTTCTTCTTTTATTGCACTGTGTTGTGAAGAACTTTTCGAAAGTGTATGAAATAAAGTTGTTTTACCAGAATATTGTAAACCAACCAAACCAATTTGCATTCTGCTTTCTCAAAAATTAATTTCAAAATTTGTGTTTATTAATATAATAAATAATGCATAAGATAAAGAGCCAAATAACAAGAAAATTATATGCTTACTAGTTAAACCAGAAAGTAAAATTTAATTTATGAAACAATCTGTGTATGCAGTGCTATTTCTTCTAATATTGAAGTTACTTTTAAACAATCACTCAATTCACCTGAAAAGACTACAGTTTTTCCTTTCACATGTGCTTCAAAAGTATATTTGCGGGCTTGTTCATAACTGCAGCCAATTGCTTTAATTAATTGTTGAATAACTTCATCAAATGTATGAATATCATCATTGTAGAGAATAACTTTGTAAGGAAGATTAACTGTGACTTCTTCTTCAATTACAGGTTCTACTTTACCAGGTTTTAACTCTTCCATAACTTATTCTCCAATTTCTTCCCTAAATTATAAAAATGAATCCAAAAAGTGAATTCAAAAAATATACTTCATTAAATTCCTGAACTCTTATATGAGCAAATTAATTTAAATAAATACAAAAAACATTTTATATTATTTTTGAAAATTCAATTGTGTGATAATATATTTCAACATCAAGATTGAACATTTTTGGAGGATAGATGAAAATAGCAGTTTGCATCAATCATGTTCCGGACACAGCAGCAAAAATCAATATCAGCAGCGATGGCAAAAATATTGATTCTACAGGCGTAACTTATGTATTAAATCCTTACGACGAATTTGCAATTGAAGAAGCACTTAAGACCAAAGAAAAATTTGGAGGCGAAACGGTAGCAATTAGTCTTGGCGGTGAAGCAAATAAAGAAACTTTAAGAAAAGCATTGGCTATGGGAATTGATGAAGCAGTGTTATTAAAAGATGAGAGCTATCGTGATTCGCTGTCGGTTGCAAAAGCTCTTGCCGACGAAATTAAATCTCAAGGAGCAGAAATTGTTTTCTTTGGTAAGCAGTCTGTTGATTATGATAATTCAACTGTTGGACAACTTGTTGCTGAACTATTAGGTTATAATTCTGTTTCTACAGTGGTTGAGTTAAACATATCAGAAAACAAAATCATTGCTGCAAGAGAAATTGAAGGCGGCAAGGAAGTAGTAGAAACTTCGCTTCCAGTTGTAATTACTGCACAAAAAGGATTGAACGAACCGAGATATGCATCGCTGAAAGGAATAATGGCTGCAAAGAAAAAAGTAATAGCCGAAAAACAACCTTCATATTATCAAAATTATGTTGAAGTAATTGAAATGAAGAAGCCTGCACCAAAACAACAGGGCAGAATTTTAGGAACAGATGTTTCGGCTGTTTCCGAGTTAGTCCGTTTATTGAAAGAAGAAGCAAAAGTAATTTAGGGTGAAAATATGGCAAATAAAATTTTAGTTTTCCTTGAACAAAGAAATAATCAAATAAAAAAATCTTCATTCGAAGCTGCAAAAGTTGCTTCCGATATTGCGAAGAAACTTAACTATGAAATAGAAGCAGTAATAATTGGAAATAACATTGAAAATATTGAAGAAACTGGAAATTATGGAGTTAATAATGTTGTTCACTTCAAAAATTCACAATTAGAAAATTATTCTACTTCTGCATATACAAAAATTTTATTTAATTATTTCAATGAAACTGATGCTGAAATTTTATTTATATCCGGAACGGCATTAGGTAAGGATTTAGCTCCACATATTTCTGCAAAATTAGATTGTGGATTAGTTAGCGATTGCATAGCTTTAGAATACAGAAACAATGAGTTAATTGCTACGAGACCAATTTTTGCTGGAAAAGCTTTGATGGATGTAAAAATTAGTAGTCCACAAAAAATATTTGTACTTCGGCCAAATGTTTTTAAGGCTGAAAAAGTTTCTGATACAAAAGCTGAAGTAAAAATAATTAATGCAGAAGATATAGATTTATCAACAAGAGTAATCGAAATCAAAAAATCAGATGGAAAACTTGATGTTGCAGAAGCAGATATCATAGTTTCAGGTGGAAGAGGAATGAAAGGACCGGAGTATTTTAATCTTGTAGAACAATTAGCAGAAGTATTAGGCGGGGCTGTGGGAGCTTCGCGTGCTGTAGTTGATGCAGGTTGGCGTCCACACAGTGAACAAGTAGGACAAACAGGCAAAACCGTCGCCCCAACTTTATATATTGCTCTTGGCATTTCAGGTGCAATTCAGCATCTTGCAGGTATGAGATCTTCGAAATATATTGTTGCTATAAATAAGGACAAAGATGCTCCAATTTTTCAAATTGCAGATTATGGAATCATTGGTGATGTTTTTGAAATTGTTCCGTCATTAATTGAAGAAATTAAAAAAGTGAAATCAAATTGAACAAAGTACAAGTAGAAATATTAGGATTATCAGCAAGCCCTTCCACAGGAGGGGCTTATGCTTTACTTCTCAAAGAAGTTTATGGCATACGACGCCTTCCAATCATCATTGGTTCTTTCGAAGCTCAATCAATTGCTCTCGAAATGGAAGGCATAAAAGCACCACGACCTCTTACTCATGATTTGTTAAAAAGTGTCATTGAACATCTGGGTGGAACTGTTACAGAAGTAATTATAGATGAACTCAAAGACAATACTTTTTACGCAAAAATTAAAATCGAAATCTCATCTTTTACTCATGAAATTGATTCTCGTCCAAGTGATGCAATTGCTCTTGCAGTAAGAACTGGTTCTCCAGTTTATGTTGCAGAAGATGTGATGAGACTTGCTTCATTTGTTCCATCAAGTGAAGATATTGAAGAAGAAACCCCTGAAGAAGAAAATCCAGAAGAGGAAGAAGACAAACCTGTTAAAAAATCGTCAAAAGAAGCAAGATTAGCTGAATTACAGGACCAGCTGAGAGAAGCTATAGAAAAAGAAGATTACGAACGCGCAGCAAAATTGAGAGATGAAATTAATAAGATTAAAGGACAGCAGAATTGAAAATTTCTTGTCTTCTATTAATTAAAAGCAACTTTCCCAATTTCACACTCAAGACATTTTCCTTTCGAACAATAACTTCTAAATAAATCAATCATTCCTTGTGAAAGTATTGTTTTATTAATGTGTTCATTTAAGGAAAGAGCAGCTCCCACATCTGTTATAATTTGATTTTCAGATTTCTGCTCATAGATACTATACACTTTCATTATTTTCTTTGGAAGAATCTTATTACCAAATATCTCAAAATAAACTGCAAAAAAAGGTAGAATTACATTAATTACAATTTCATCTGCACGAGTTGCTCCAACAAAATACTTAATTTCATTTTTTGCTAATTGATTGAACACATAATGATTTTTCCAGTAGCCTTCGGATTTGATTACAAAAAGCGAACGCAGAGAATTAATCAATACTGTCAATTTCTGTATTTCAGAAATTTTCTTTGCAATTAGTCCAATTAAATCTTCATGTAAAATTTCGTTTAGAATTCTTGCTCCAGCCGCAATTCTTATTGTCGGAAAGTTTTGAGGCCTAAGTCTGAAGAAATGCCATTGAGTCTCACTCATATACTTTCCATCATAGAATGGTTTTATCGAATTCCAATGAAGCAGGATACTATCAAGATATTTTTTGCTTTCTTCTTCATTAACTTCTTTATTTGAATTTATCAATCCAGATATATAAAACAATGCAGCTTCAAATTTCTGAATAATTACACCATCTCTGTCTATCTTTTTAAGAAAATCAATATTTGCATATTGAGCTAATGTTGTCATAGGAACTTTATTTTTTGAGTAGCCAAGCGCTTCAAAAACAAGTTCATAGAATAACTGCTGCCATACTTCTTTGTTCGAAAAGTCAGAATGCTTGAACTGTCGTTCGTGAAATTTTGGAGTTAATTCGTAAGAGATTGCAGGTTCTTTTATGTTTAATTCTTTCAAAAATTGTAGTTCTTTAAGTCGTTCATAAATTCTTTTGCATTTTTTATTAAATCTTTCTATCCCCAACTTAGTTAAAAATTTTTCTTTTACTTCAAATGGAACAATTCGATTTGCTTCAGAACATTTAAGCAAACTGATTGTATCTTTCTTATCAACATCTATACTGCTTTTTAATTTTTCTATAGTTTCGTCATGAATTAAATTTGATAAGCAGATTGAAGGGACTTTTCTTCCATTTCTCGTATAAACATAACTATGATTATTTTTATTAGTAAGTGTTACATGAAGAATTACGCTGTTATATTTATTGTCGATATTATGCCCGTGTGTCTTCCAGTCCGAATAATCAATATCAATTTCAACATCACCCACATAAGTAAGATTTCCAATTCTAATTCGAGCATTTTTAAAATCAGGTCCTGCTGAATTTTCGTTGCGGCTACCTTTGTCGATTATAAAGATATCATCGCCATTATCTGCTTCAATGATTTCATTAAAATGGTGTTTTTGCCAGATTTCGTAAAGAATGCTCTCTTGAATTTTTTGTTCTGAACCCATTGGTCCGTTATATTCTTTTTATTTAGAAAAGAATTGTCTTTGCTACGGCACTTCAAATTAACACAATATTTTTCCAAATGCTACTGTTTTCTTTTTAAGCTTTGAATTATAGAATTCATCTTTTCAATTTCACTTCTGATTGTCTCGGGAAACGAACTTGAATTATCACAATAAATTAAAGAACGACTAATATTTATCAAATAATTCTGATTATTCGCAGTATCAAATATTTTTACAACATCTTCAAGACTGCCGCCCTGAGCACCTACTCCAGGAAGAAGAACAGGCAAATCTCCAAATAGATTTATATTATCTTCCAGTTCTTTCGAGTTTGTTGCACCAAAAACAATCCCGCAATTTTTATTTTGATTCCATTCTTTTACCTTTTCAATAATTCTTTGAAAAACAAATTTGTCGTCGTTAAGTTTTAATTTTTCAAAATCCTCTGCTCCTTTATTCGAAGTAAGAGCAAGAATAAAATTAAGTTTATCCTTAAATTGCAAAAAAGGTTCAAGTGAATCAAAACCCATATAAGGATGTAGAGTAACAGCATCACATTTGAAATAATTAAAAATCGATTCAGCATACATTTGTGATGTATTTCCTATATCGCCGCGTTTTGCATCACCAATAATCAGTATGTCTTTTGGAATTAATTCAATTGTAGCTAAAAGATTTTCAATTCCTAGCAATCCATCTTTTTCATAAAATGCAAAATTTATTTTAAAGGCTGCAGCTGATTCGTATGTATTTTCTATTACAATTTTATTGAATTCAACAACTGGATTTTTTGAATTTCTTAAATACTCAGGAATTTTATTAAAGACAGTATCAAGTCCAACACAGACATGAAAATTATTATGAATTTTTTGATTTAATTTTTCCTGTGCAGTCATAGTTTTATTTAGAATTAAGTATGAAGTTTTCTATTTCTATAAATATTTAATACAATGCCAAGCAAAATCATATTTGACAATAAAGAACTTCCACCATAACTCAAAAATGGAAGAGGCAAACCAATAACAGGAGTCAAACCTAAATTCATTCCAATATTAATTGCAAAATGTGAAAATAACAAACTCAAAAAACCAATGATTATTAGAGCACTAAATTTATCTTTTGCAAGCGAAGATAATTTAAGAAGTCTGATAAAAATTATGAGGAATAGAATTAAAACAATTATGCTTCCTAAAAATCCAAATTCTTCACCTATAACACAATAAATAAAATCAGTCCATTGTTCGGGAATAAATCTCAGCTGAGTTTGATTACCCTGCATAAATCCTTTGCCCAATAGACCACCTGAACCAATTGCAAGTTTAGCTTGAAGAGCATTATATCCCGAACCAAGGGGGTCGGCAGAAGGGTCTAAAAATGCTGTTATTCTTTTTTGTTGGTGAGGTTTAAGAATTTTATATACATAATCGAAAAAGAAACTTGCCCCCAGATTCATCACAAATACTATGATGCTGTTAAAAATATCTCTTTTGAATAAAAATAAAGCAACAACAACTCCAGCAAGAGATAGAACAAAAGTAAAAGTTCCGAATAGAGAAGCAAAAGTTACTATAACAGGAGAAAGAACCACGAACAATCCAAACAAACTTATTCCGCTCCAGTAAATTAATGATAAAGTAATAATTGCAAATACAATTGCAGTGCCTGTATCTGGTTCTAATAAAATCAATATTAACGGGACAAAACCAATCATCAATGCAATTCCAATATCCGGGATGTTATTTATATCTCTATCTTTATAAGTTAACCAGTAAGCCAATGCCAAAATAGTTCCAATTTTAGCAAACTCTGATGGTTGAAAGCCAATAGGACCAAAGTCAAGCCAGCTTTTTGAACCATAAACTGATTTACCTATAAATAAAACAAGCACCAAAAGAAAAATTGAAGATGCATAAAAAGGAATCGTAAATTTCTTAAATGTTTGTTGTGGAAGTGAATAGATAATCAAAAAAATTATCAGAGATACTAATACAAAAAATACTTGCTTGAGAAAATTACCACTTGCAGTTGGATGATTAACTGTAGAACTATATATAGCCACTAATCCTATTGCAATTAGAATTATTGCAGGAATAAAAATCATCAAATCAAATTTGTCATTTAACTTATAATCAATTTTCACTTTTATTCTTTCCTGATTTTACTAATGCACTTATATAAGCAGGTTTTTCAATTTTGATTTTATCTTTTTTTAAATAAGCTTTAATTATATCTCTTGCTATAGGAGCAGCATTAACACTGCCAAAACCAGCATTTTCTACAATAACAGCTATTGCAATCTTAGGATTTTGATATGGTGCAAAACCAATAAAAATTGCATGGTCTTTTCCATGTGGATTTTGAGCAGTTCCAGTTTTTCCGGCTATTTCAATATCAGGCATTCTAATGTTGGTTGCAGTTCCTGCTCCATTAACAACACGAAACATTGCTCTTCTTACAATATCAAACGATTTTTTACTTATTCCTATATCGAAATATTCAGGTTTTACTTCAAAATATTTTCCAGTTTTTGTTTCTATGTAACCTTTTAAGAAATGGGGTTTAGCTGTTCTTCCATAATTAGCAATCAACGCAGCATATTGTGCTAATTGAATTGGAGTAACACTCAGTTCTCCCTGACCAATTCCTAAACTTACTAATATCCCCTTAGGCCATCTGTCTTTACCAAAAACCTTATCATAATATTCTCTTGTTGGAACAATTCCAGGAGATTCCTCGCTAATATCAACACCTGTTTTTTTCCCAAAGCCTAATTTTTTAGCATACTCTGACCATTTATCAATTCCAATTTTTAATGCTAATTGATAATAAAAAGTATTGCATGATTTTTCGATTGAAGTGATTATATCAATACTTCCATGAACATGAAGACATTTAAAAAATCTATCTCCATACTGAAAACCGCCACCGCAGTATGCTCTATAGTTTGTATCGATTATTCCTTCTTCAAGCGCTGCTAAGGCTGAAACCATCTTGAATGTTGAACCAGGAGAATAGATTGACATTGTAGCACGGTTGAACAATGGTTTATTTTCATCTGAGTTTAATTTTTTCCATACTTCATTTGATGTTACAGTAGCAAACTCTGCAAGGTCATATTGAGGTGAACTTAATAATGCAAGTATTTCACCTGTTGATGGTTCGATTGCAACAACAGCTCCGCGTTTATCAACAAATAATGATTCTGCTGCCATCTGTGCATCTTTATCAATGGAAAGAACTAAATCGTAA
>JARYLX010000111.1 GCA_029907415.1 Melioribacter sp. | reverse complement strand
GCCTATTGGTAAACTCGAACAGGTAAAAAGAACTTGCGAATTAAACTCAAAACCATTTGAATACGCATTTCTGCTTGATGCATTAGTTGATGAACAAGCTCAGGGAATCACAATTGATACTGCAAGAGTATTTTTCAAAACATCAAAGCGGGAATATATTATCATTGATGCACCTGGTCATATCGAATTCTTAAAAAATATGATAAGCGGAGCTGCACGTGCAGAAGCTGCAATTCTTTTAATAGATGCCCACGAAGGCATAGCAGAAAATTCTAAAAGACATGCTTATATGCTCTCATTACTAGGAATAAAACAAATTGCAGTTGCTATTAATAAAATGGACCTGGTTAATTACAGCGAATCAAAATTCAACGAAATAAAAAATGATTATGTCGTTTTCTTAAAAGAAATTGGAATTGAGCCTATTGCATTTGTACCAATCTCGGCAAGAAATGGATTTAATTTAATTGAACATTCCAATAATATGACCTGGTATAAAGGGAAAACTATATTAGAATTAATTGATTCTTTTGAAAAAGAAAAAGGAGATGAAGAAAAAAATTTCAGAATGTTTGTTCAGGGAGTTTATAAATTTACAGAAAATGGTGACAACAGAAGAATTATTGCTGGAACCATTAATTCGGGGACAATCAATGTGGGAGATGAAATAATCTTTTTGCCTTCTAATAAAAAATCTACAGTAAAAACTATTGAAATATACGGTAAAGAATCTCCTCTTTTTGCTTCGGTTGAACAGGCAATCGGACTGACATTAACAACTCAAGTTTATGTAAAGCCTGGCGATTTAATCTGCAGAACTGACCAGCAGCTGCCTTTTACTACAAATCGATTTAAAGCAAATATATTCTGGATGGGAAAAAATTTACTGAGCATTCACAAAAAATATAAATTAAAAATCGGTACAAATAAGGCTGGATTGAATATCGAAAAAATCATAACCGTAATGAATGCTTCTAATTTGGAAAGCACGATAAATCGAGAAGAAGTTCATCGCAACGAAGTAGCACAAATTATTTTTAAAACAGATAAACCAATTAGCTTTGACCTCTTTAATCAAATAAAAACTACAGGACGTTTTGTTATTGTCGATGAATATGACATTGCAGGCGGCGGTATAATTGTAGAAGCTCTTGAAGAAGAGGAAAAGCCAGCTAAAGTTGATTATTCTGAATTTGAAAAAGAATTATATCAATTAATTAAAAAATATTTTCCACACTGGGAAATAAAACCAATTTTTTAATCATGTTTTTAATTAATGAAAATAAAATATTATGAAAGAGATCAAAATGTATAAGATAAATTCATTACCGGTATTATTAAGGAACCCAAAAATTTTGATAATCGGCGGTGGGAAAGTAGCACTGCAAAAAATAAAAGTGCTTAAGGAAAATGAAATCAATTTTTTTGTAATATCAGAACATCTCTGCGACGAATTAAAGAATTATACTTTCCCTTATAAACTAAAGAAATTCGAAAAGCATGATGCTGATAACTACAATATTATTATTGATGCAACCGGTAATAAAGAGGTAAATTCTATACTTAAAGAAATTAAAAAAGAGAGATTCATTTTGCTTAATACAGTTGATGTACCAGATGAGTGCGATTTTTATTTTTCTTCATTATTAAAATACAAGAATCTTAAAATCGCAGTTTCGAGTGATGGTGCAAGTCCCACTATAACACAAATTGTTAGAGATAAAATAAAAGAATTTTTACCAGAGGGATTAGGCAACCTTGCAGAGAAAAAATTAAACGAAAGAATAAATGGTATTGTGAATATTGAAGAAACCAGAAAAGAAACTCTTCGATTATTTGGTAAGGTGTATATAATCGGCTGCGGAATTAGCGGAATAGATATGCTGACAATTAAAGCATTCAACACAATACAGAATTTAGATGTAGTGCTTTATGATCATCTCATTACAGATGATATATTAAATATTATTCCACCAAATATAGAAAAAATTTATGTGGGCAAATGCAAAGGCAAACATTCTATATCACAAAATGAAATCAACAATTTGATGCTTGCTTATGCATCGCAAGGATTTAAAGTGGGACGACTAAAAAATGGAGACCCATTTATATTTGGAAGAGGTGCTGAAGAAGCTGAATTTTTAGTAAGCCATAACATTGATGTAGAAATCATCCCTGGTATTTCATCGGCATTTTCTGCACCTTTATCTGCTGGAATACCACCTACCGCACGTGGTCATTCGTCTTCGGTTTCTATTGTTACGGGTCACTTAAATGGCAATGTATTCGATAGTTCATGGCTCGATTTATTAAAACGTAAAAATCATACTACAATTGTTCTTATGGGATTAACTCAGGTTGAGAACATTGTAAAGTTCGCTATAGAAATCGGAGTAGACAAAAATTTACCGGCAGCAATTATTTCAAATGCAGCAAGAAGTAATCAAAAAGTTTTAATAACAACGTTAGAAAATTTAATCACTATTTCAAAAGAAGCTGAATCACCTGCAGTTTTAATTTTTGGGAATGTTGTTAATTATTCCAACATACTTCCTCATATTAAAATTAATAACATTCAAAGTTCAGAAAAGCGGGATGCATATACTATTTATTCAGCCAAAGGTTAATATGCTTCTTGCTTAACTGTAAAAATAAATTAACAAAATAAATGAAAGGAGAATGAAAATGACACAGGTAACTATTTGGGAGCAGATAGACATTAATCGAGGGTATGATGTCTATAGTGAAATTAATGAATACGAAGAAATCATAAATAAATTAAAAGCCGGTGAAATTCATCCCGAGAGATTCAAAGGATATCGTCTTACTTTTGGAACTTATGGAGTAAGGCATCATGGCGAAGGAATTCACATGCAAAGAATTAAAATCCCAAGCGGATTTATTCTTTCAGAACAAATTCGACAAATTGCATCTATAACAGAAAAATATGTTGGTTCCGGTCATGCACATCTAACCACTCGTCAAGATATACAACTTCATTTTATTAAAATCGAAGATATACCTGTTATTCTCAGGATGCTTGCTGATGTTGGAATTACAACAAAAGAAGCATGCGGAAATTGTGTTAGAAACATTACTGCATCTTATTTATCTGGAATTAACCCTAATGAATATTTTGACATTTTACCTTATTCAATTTTTTGCACAAGATATTTTTTAAGGCATCCTTTAACTTCAACATTGCCAAGAAAATTCAAAATATCATTTTCAGAAAGTGAAGAAGATTTTGCCTTATCTCGAATTCATGATATTGGCTGCATTGCGCAAGTTAAAAACAATGGTAAGGAAGAATATGGATTTAGAATTTATGTTGGCGGCGGACTTGGTTCTGTTCCAATGACTTCTAATTTATTATTTGATTTTATACCTGTAACAGAATTTTATCCATTAGCAGAAGCAATACTAAGAGTATTTCATAAATATGGAACTGAAGAAAGAAACAACAGAAACAAAGCAAGAATGAAATTCTTAATTGCACGGATTGGATTTGATAATTTCAAAGAACTTGTTGCAAAAGAATTTGAAGTATTAAAAAAGTTCAGACAAATTGATGACGAATTAAAAGAATATGTAAATAATTTCCCGCTCCCAGCTCCAACAAAAAATGGGAAATCTGATGGACCGGAAAATACACGAAGATTAAAAAATCCAATTTATCAGAATCAAAATGTTGAAATTGATCCTCTATGGAAAACATTTCTTAATAAATACTTAATTAAACAAAAACAAACCGGGTATTATGCAATCTGGATAAAACCACCATTGGGAAATATTACTCCAGATAAACTCCGTCTAATTGCCGATTTTTCTGACCTTTACGGTGCTGGTTATATGAAAATTTCTCCAACTCAAAAATTACTGATACCATGGGTTGAAGAAAAATTTTTACAAGACACATTTCTATATCTCAAGGAAAATGGATTAATAGGTGGGACCACAGAAGCAATGCACGAAATTGTCTCTTGCCCAGGTGCTTTTTCTTGCCGACTTGCTGTTACCCATCCTTATAACTTTGCAGAATATATTGGCAAAAACATAGATGATCTTAATGGATTAAGAATACACATATCAGGCTGCCCTAATTCTTGTGGACAACATCACATTGGCGATTTAGGATTTTTTGGCGCATCTCTAAAAATAGATGGAAAGCTTTCACCTCATTATGTGGTTTTAATAGGCGGCAATGTTTTTCATCAAAGAACTCGTATTGGTCAAGTTATTGGTAAAGTACCTGCTGCAGCTGCTCCTTTGTTTGTAAAAGAAGTAATAGATTTTTGGAAAAATCAAAAACAAAACGGAGAACAATTTTTTGAATTTGTTGATAGAGTTGGAATCGATTCATTAAGAAGAATTCTTTCGAAATATTCAAAAGTGCCCCAAGATAATCCTGAATATTTCCATGAACCTTATATTGATGAAGAATTCAAAATGGAAGCAGAAACACGAGGAGAATGCGCAGGCAGTTTACTCGATATAATGGCAATCAATCTTTATGATTCAATGAGAAATATTTACGAAGCAGAAGATGACATTAAAGCAGAAAATTGGTCAGCTGTAAAATCTAAATGTTTCGATTCATTATTAAAATGCTCAAAAATGTACGTTTACTTAGAAGGAATTGAACCACAAAATGAAGAAGAAATTCTTACTGAATTTGTAAATAGAATTGTTCCAAAACATTGGTTGTGCAATGATTGGTCCAATATTAAAGATAATTATTTTATATGGAAACACTCGTCGGATGAAAAAGAAATTGCTCTAAGAATTTTCGATTATACAAAAAGATTTGTAGAAGATTCTGATAAATCATATTTACGACTTTTACCAAATTTGAAAATTATGGAATGTGCAAAAATTACAGGAGAAGAAGATGTCTGAGATCCAAATTAAACCAGACGAAACACTTGACCTTAAAGGTGTATCTTGTCCAATCAATTATGTAAGAACAAAACTAAAACTCGAGACAATGCTAATTGGACAAATCTTAGAAGTAATTTTAGATGATGGTCTACCAATAAAGAATGTTCCATTATCATTAAAACAAGATGGACACGAAATAATATTACAGGAAAAGATAAATGAAAAACATTGGAAAATTCTTGTAAAGAAAAATAATGATGATTAACACGCATCATTAATTATGGCAAAGGTCATGCTTTTAGAAGAAAATTAAAATCTATGGAATCTATTAATAAAATATCGACAGAATGAAATGATTGTCATACACATAATTGGTGAAATAATGCAGAATAATTGTCTCCATTTTCTGATTTAATAACAAAATAATCTCACTCCTGTTAGAGGTTCATAAAAAATTATTGACTGGATTTCAAAGATTGAAGGGATAGATACCTAAAAATTCTTCCAAAGTGACAGAGCCATTCTTTTGTGGGAATGGCTCTGTCTCTTTTGAATAATAGATGTTCAATTATGCTCAATTTGAACTTTAACATAAAAATCAGCTACATCATGAATTCAATGTTCTGAATTCTACATTAATAACAACTTCTATTTCACTTACATTTTTATCTTTATCAACTTTAAAGGCTCTAATTACATCTTCTGTTAATGAATAAATTAGGTAAACGATATTAGTATCGTTTGCTAATCTAATGTCCTCTTTTGACATTCTTGCTGGAGTAGCAGGGTGAGTATGATAAACGCCAATTAAATCTAAGCCTTTACTGCGGGCATATTTAAGTGCAGCAAACTGCTCTTTTGGATCGAATGTAAAATGTTCAGGTGAATTATCAATGTTTTTCATATAAATAACTTCCTTTGCAACATTATCATTGCCGGCTAAATAGCCGCATGCTTCAATAGGAGCTTCTTTTCGACCTTGCTCTTTTATTTTCTCAAGTAAATCTTTATTTATTTGGAAAAGAATTTTATCGCTCATTTTTCTATCACGATTTTATGAATTTTGTCTTTAATATGAGAAATTTCTATCACTTTATATCCTTGTTCTTTCACTGTCTTTGGAATATTATCAAGGGGTTCACCTTCAGTAACAAGGACTTCAAGACGGTCGCCAGCTTTTAACTTTTCCAATTCGAGTTTAGTTTTAACAAAAGTCATAGGGCAATGATCTGCAGTTATGTCAAGTTTATACATGTTCATATAAACAATACCTCCCCATTTTGTGAATACTCAAGGAATTTTGCAACGCCTAAAACTTCTTTTACTTCTGGAATAAAATCTTCTTTTTTCAATAATAGAATATGCATCGACATTTCACAGGCATAAAAATTAACAGACAATGCTTTTGCAGCTTCGATTAACGATTCAAGTGTTGCAACATTTCTTTTTTTCATAAGACCTGTCATAAGTTTTGGACTTATTCCGCAAAAATTTAATCTTGACAATGGAAGATTATTGAATCCTCCCATTAAAAAATTAAACATTTTTGTCAAGAATCCTTTACCAATTGCTTTTCTGCTTTTTGATTTTTTAATAACATTCAATCCCCAAAAAGTAAAAAACATATTTACTTCATAATTAACAGCAGCTGCACCAGTAGCAAGTGTAAAAGCTGCAATTGCTTTATCAAAATCGCCCGAGAAAAGAATCAGCGATAATTTTTTTCTATTTGTTTCCATATTCACCTCTCTTAGCTAAATTTTAAATCACAAACAGGCTGTTCATATTCTTTGAGTTCAGTAATTGTAGGATTGTCTCCGCAAATCAGGCAATTTTTATTTTTCTTTAAAGAAATTTCTCTAAACTTCATTTCAAAAGCATCGAAGGTTAATAATTTATTTATTAAAAGATTTCCGATTCCTAAAAGATATTTGAGTGCTTCTGTTGCTTGAATCGTACCAAGAACACCGGCAACAGAACCTAAAATACCTGCTTCACTGCAAGTAGGAATAAGACCTTTTGGTGGTGGTTCTTTGAAAATACATCTATAGCAGGTATTACCTGGAGTATATGTTATTGTTTGTCCATTAAATCGCAAAATACCAGCATGTGAAAATGGCTTTTTTATCATCACACAAGCATCATTAATTAAAAATTTTGTTGGGAAATTATCGGTTCCATCAATAATAAAATCGTAAGATTTAATAATGTCAATTATATTTTCTGCATTTAATCTTTCTTTGTATGTAATTACTTTTACATCAGGATTTAATTTCTCGATTTTTTCTTTTGCAGATTCAACTTTCGGTTTATTTACATCCGGAGTAAAGTGAATAATTTGACGTTGCAGATTTGTCAAATCAACAGCATCGCCATCAATAATACCAATTGTTCCAACACCTGCTGCTGCTAAATAAAGAGCTGCAGGAGAACCTAAACCGCCGGCTCCTACAATCAGAACTTTTCCGTTTAATAATTTTTGTTGCCCTATTCCACCAACATCTTTTAATATTATTTGCCGGCTATATCTTTCTATTTGTGATTCTGTGAATTCCATTTTTATTTCCTTTCTTATAGTTTTTCAAAAGCTTCCTTAAAGTCATTAATAATATCTTTAATATTTTCTATACCAACCGAAACTCTCAACAAATCATCAGTAACACCTGCAGCAAGTTTTTCTTCTTTACTAAAATCATGATAAATTGTGGAAGCAGGATGAATAATTAATGTTTTAGCATCTCCAAGATTAGCAAGATTTTTTGTTAGCTTTAAATTGTTAATAAGCTTAAAACACTCTTCTTTGCTGTTTAATTTGAAAGTTAATAGTCCACCAAATTTTTCATTAAACTGTTTTTTCGCAACAGTATGAAATGGATTAATTTTAAGACCTGGATAATTAACTTCTTTTACTTTTTTCTCATTCAATAAAAATTCTGAAAGTATTTGAGCATTAGTACAATGTTTTTCCATACGCAAGTATAAGGTTTCAAGACCAAGATTATGTAAAAATGCATTAAAAGGTGAAAGACAACTTCCAATATTTTGAACTATCTGTTTACGAGCAGCATAAAGGAAAGCAAAATGCCCAGCTTTTTTATGAAGTTGTTTAATCCTAAGAGATTTTGAATTTCCCCAATCATAATTTCCAAGGTCAGTTAATACTCCGCCAATTGCAATACCACTACCAGTTATGTATTTAGTAGATGAATGAACAGTAATGTTTGCACCAAACTTTTTTGCTTCAAAAATACAAGGGGGAGTTAAAGTACAATCCACAATTAAGGGAATGTTAAATTCTTTTGTAATTTTAGCAATATTTTCTATATCGGGCACATCGATTCGGGGGTTCCCGATTGTTTCTACAAAGACTAATTTGGTTTTTTCTGATATATTTTTCTTTAATGTTTCTAAATCTGTTAAATCAAGAAAAATAATATTTACACCAAATTTTTTTAATACCTCATTAAAAAATTGATAAGTGCCACCAAAAAGACTTTTAGACGAGATTATTTCGTCCCCTTGTTCAGTTAAAGCGAATATAACTGTAGAAATTGCTGCCATGCCAGATGCAACTGCAACCGAACCAATTCCATTTTCTAATGAACAAATTTTTTGTTCAAACACTGTAACAGTAGGATTAGCAATTCTTGAATAAATGTAACCAAATTTTTTTCCGCTGAATACTTCTTCTAAGTCTTCAGCAGTATTATATGCATACGAAGCAGTTTCATAAATTGGAATTGCAGTGGCTCCAAATCTTTCTTTTGAATCTATTCCAATATGAACTGCTTTTGTTTCAAATTCCATTTAACTTCCCCCGCCCATAAAATATAAAAAGTCGATTACATCGCCATCTTTCAGATAAATTTCTTGATAATTATTTTTTTCAACAAATTCTTCATTTAACTGAACTGAGACCATATCTGGCATTTCTACATTTTTTATTTTTAATAAATCCGAAATGGTGATTTTTTCTTGCTCAAGAATTTCTTCTTTTCCATTAATTATAAGTTTCATTTTTTCTCCCATTAGTTAGTCTGTAAAAACTGGTATACTTAAATATCTTTCACCAGTATCTGGAAATACAACAACTATTAATTTATTAGAGTTCTCTTCTCGATTAGCAATTTGCAGTGCCGCATGCATAGCAGCACCTGAAGAAATACCGGCTAAAATTCCTTCTTCTTTTATTATTCGTTTTGCCATTGATAATGCATCTTCGTTAGAAACTTTTATAATTTCGTCGATTATTTCAGTATTTAATACATCTGGAATAAATCCTGCACCTATGCCTTGAATCATATGCGGTCCTGGTTTATTACCAGATAATACAGCAGAAGATTCAGGTTCAACAGCTATTGCTTTGAATTGCGGTTTTCTTTTTTTAATAACTTCACTTACACCTGTAATAGTTCCACCAGTACCAACACCAGC
>JARYLX010000110.1 GCA_029907415.1 Melioribacter sp. | reverse complement strand
TATTACTGCTACTTCGAATGCTGTAAACTTAACAGATGGATTGGATGGACTTGCAATTGGAACGATTATAATTGTTATGCTTGCTTTAGCAATAATTGTTTATGTTACTGGAAATGTTATTTATGCGGATTATCTCAATATAATTTACTTACCAGGAAGCGGCGAACTTACTGTTTTTATAGCTGCTTTAATTGGTGCAGGATTGGGATTCCTCTGGTTTAATTTTTATCCAGCAGAAGTTTTTATGGGAGATACTGGCTCGCTTGCTTTAGGAGGTGTATTCGGTGTTATCATGATTATCGTTAAAAAAGATTTATTAATTCCAATACTTGGGGGAATTTATTTTATTGAAACTCTTTCGGTGATTATTCAAAGACTTTATTTCAAATACACAAAGAAAAAATATGGTGAAGGCAGAAGAGTATTTAAAATGGCACCAATTCATCATCACTTTGAACAGCTCAATTGGGCTGAACCAAAAATTGTAATTAGATTTTATATTGTAACAATTATTCTTGCAATAATAAGTTTAGCCTCATTTAAGATTAGATGATGGATATAAAAAATAAAAAAATATCGATTGTTGGTGCTGTAAGAAGTGGAATTGCTGCAGCACTTCTTGCTAAAAAATTAGGTGCAATTCCTTTTGTAAGTGATTCTGCTTCGAAAGATAAATTGCAAAAGTCAATTGAGATTTTTCAATCAGAAGGAATTGACTTTGAATATGGTGCTCATTCAGAAAGAGTTTATAATTGTGATTTTATTATTACAAGTCCAGGTGTGCCATCAGATTCAGAAGTTTTATCAAATGCAATTAAAAAAGGAATAAAAATTATAAGTGAAATTGAATTTGCATCATGGTTTTGTAAAGGGACAATAATTTCTATTACTGGAACTAATGGCAAAACAACAACAACAAGTTTGATGAATCATACATTGAACGAATGTGGATTAAAATCATACTCAGCTGGAAATATTGGAAACGCCTTTTCAGAAATAGTTCTCGATATAAATGAAAATGAATTTGTCTCACTTGAGACATCAAGTTTTCAACTTGATTTTATTGAATCATTCAAACCAAGATTTTCTGTGATTTTGAATATTACACCAGACCATCTCGATAGATACAACAATAATTTTGATGAATACATTGCTTCTAAATTTAAAATCATAAAAAATCAAGATGAAAGTGATTTCTTTATTTACAATGCTGATGATTCTATCATATCTAATAAATTAACAAATATACGTGCACATAAAATTGGCTTTTCCCTAACTCAACAATTAAATGTAGGAACTTACTTTAATGATGGGAAATTGTTTTTTGCATGGTATGGAAAGCACGAAGAAATTTGCAAATCAGCAGATTTATTTATTAAAGGAGAACATAACATCGCAAATGCTCTTGCTGTGCTTGCAATAGCAAAAATATTGAATCTGCCCAATAAAAAAATTCGAAGTGCTTTTGCATCATTCAAAGGTGTTGAACATAGAATCGAATTTGTACGAGAACTTGATGGAGTTGAATATTACAATGATTCTAAAGCAACAAATGTTGATTCTGTCTGGTATGCGTTAAAAAGTTTTGATAAACCAATTTATTTAATACTTGGCGGAAAAGATAAAGGAAATAATTATGACAAAATTCGTGAATTAGTTATTCAGAAGGTAAGAAAAATTTATGCAATAGGTTCATCAGCAAATAAAATTTATGATTACTTCAAAGATATTGTTCCAACTGAATATAAACAGACAATAGAAAGTTGTGTTGATGCTGCACGCATTGAAGCTGAACCTGGTTCAGTTGTTCTTCTTTCTCCAGCATGTGCAAGTTTTGATATGTTTGATAATTATGAACATAGAGGAAAAGTATTTAAAAATGCAGTGAGTAAATTAAAATGATGAGATTAATGGTAAAAATAATGATAACGATTGTTGTTGCTCTTATGTTTCTTGGAGCAATTATGGTTTTTACAGCAAGCGGAACATATAGTTTGAGCAAGTTCAATAATTTCTACTTTTTGTTTAAATCACATTTGTGGAAAGTTTTTGCAGCAATAATTCTAATGTTTGTTTTTGCAGCTATACCCTATGATTACTATCGTAAACTAAGTAAATGGCTGATGATTATTACAATAATTTTACTCGTCATTACTTACTTCTGGGGTGTTAAAACTAAAGGTGCGGGACGATGGCTAGATGTAGCGGGACTTTTTAAATTCCAGCCGTCTGAATTAGCAAAATTTTTGTTGATCATTCATCTTTCTGCATTGATTGAAAGAAAGAAACATCTGATAAAAGATTTTAAAAATGGCTTCTTGTATGCATTGGTATGGATAGGGCTTACTGTTGGCTGGATTATTATTCAACCACATGTGAGTGTTTCCATTATAATTATTTTAACATCATTTGCAATACTGTATGTCGGTGGAGCTCAATTCAAACATATTGTAAGTGTATTTGCAGTAACAGCAGCTATTTTTGTTCCCGTAGTTTTATTGTATAATCATGCAAGACAAAGAGTAATGGACTATATAAATAGTTTAATTACTGGAGGAGATATAAATATTCAAGTTACCCAAGCTAAGATTGCACTTGGCAGCGGCGGCTGGAGTGGACTTGGATTTGGTAACAGCAGACAGAGTGATTTATTCTTGCCAGAATCTTATGGTGATTTTATCTTTTCAGTAATTGGAGAGGAAATTGGATTTATAGGCACATTAGTAATTCTGATTCTTTATTTCACTTTGTTTTTTGCATGCCTGATGATTGCAAAAAAATCACAGGATAAATTTGGTCAACTTTTAGTATTTGGATTAAGCTTTCAAATTCTAATCAGTGCATTTATAAATATCGGAGTTGTAACAGGACTTCTTCCTACAACAGGAATACCTCTTCCATTTATAAGTTTTGGCGGGACATCAATAATATTATCAGGTATTTCTATTGGAATAATTTTAAATGTTGCACAACAATCATTAAGAACTGAAGAACTAAAATTAGCGCAGGTAGGATGAATAATATTTATCGATTCATATTTGCTGGTGGTGGAACAGGAGGTCATCTTTATCCGGCTTTAGCTGTTGCTCAAAAAATTCTTGAGCTTAAGCCTGAAGCTGATATTTTGTTTGTTGGCACAAAAGATAAAATAGAAGCTCGAGTTGTTCCAGAATATGGTTTTAATTATAAATCAATTTTGATTAGCGGTTTTTCAAGAAAATTTAATTTGAGTAATCTTCTGTTCCCTTTTAAGCTATTAACTGGACTTATTCAGTCATTAATTATTGCGATGAAATTTAAACCTCGCGTTACTATTGGAACAGGAGCTTATGTTTCAGGTCCAGTTGTATGGGCAGCTTCTGTGATGGGTTCGAAAATTGTCTTGCTTGAGCAAAATAGTTTTCCTGGTATAACAAATAGATTGCTTGAAAAAAAAGCTAATGAAATTTATTTGACTTATGAAGAATCAAAAAAATATTTCCGAGATAAAGAAAAATTATTACTAACCGGTAATCCTGTGAGAATTGATTTAAAGCTTATAGATAAAGAAGAAGCTTTAAAAAAATTTGGTTTGAGTGTATCAAAAAAAACCTTGCTTGTTCTTGGAGGAAGTTTAGGTGCAAAATCAATTAACGACATTATTGCAGAAATTGCTGATAACTTAATTAAAAATAATATTCAGATTCTATGGCAGACAGGTTCATCATATTATGATGATTATAAATCTTTTGAAAAGGAAGAGATAAAAGTTATGCCCTTCATAAAAGATATGCAGGCAGCTTACAATGCATGTGATTTGGTATTAGCACGAGCAGGTGCAACAACAATTGCAGAAGTTTCATCTTTTGGGTTGCCGGTAATTTTTGTCCCTTCAACAAATGTAGCTGCCAATCATCAATTTATGAATGCAAAAGTTCTTTCGGATAAAAATGCAGCAATCTTGATAGAAGATAAAAATTTACGAAACGAGCTATTTAAGAAAATAATTGAATTAATTAATGATGAGGAACAATTAAAAACCCTTAAAAAAAATATTTCTGAATTCTCAAAATCTGATGCAGTGAAAGTTGTGGCAGAAAGAGTAATAAAATTAGCAGAAACATTTTAAAATGATTTTAATAAGGAATTAATTTTTATGATGACAAAAACAATTAAGAATATTCATTTTGTCGGAATTGGCGGGATAGGGATGAGCGGAATAGCTGAAATCTTATTAAATCAAGGATTTAATATCACAGGCTCAGATTTGCATAAATCTGAAATTACAGACAGATTAGAAAGTCTTGGAATAAAAATTTATGAAGGTCATTCACCTGATAACTTAAAAAATGCTGACCTTGTTGTTTATTCATCTGCTGTTACTCTTGATAATACAGAAGTTAAAGCAGCAATAGAAAGAAAAATTCCAGTAATCAAAAGAGCAGAAATGCTTGCTGAGTGCATGAGAATGAAATATGGAATTGGTATTGCAGGTACTCACGGAAAAACTACTACTACTTCTATGGTTGGTCTTGTTTTGACAGAAGCTGGAATAGACCCAACTATAATTGTAGGTGGAAAACTTCATAGTCTTGGCGGAACAAATGCAAGACTTGGCAAAGGAGATTATATAGTTGTTGAAGCCGATGAATTCGATAGAACATTTCTAAAACTTACTCCTGTAATTGCAGCAATCACTACTCTTGAAAGAGAACATCTTGATACTTACAAAGATCTTGATGACCTCAAATCCGCTTTCACAGAGTTTGCAAACAAAGTTCCATTTTTTGGTTTTGTTGTTCTTTGTCTTGATGAACCTGCGCTTCAGGATATAATTCCTTTGATTAATAAAAAGATTATTACTTACGGAATTTCTCCGCAGGCAGATATCAGGGCTATAAATATTTCGCACTACAAAAATTTATCTGAGTTTACTGTGCTTTACAAAGGAGAAGAACTTGGTCAAATTAAAATTAATGTTCCTGGTATTCATAACGTTAAAAACTCACTTGTTGCAGTAACTATTGCAAAAGAAATGGGAGTTGAGTTTTCAATAATTAAAAAAGCTCTTGAATCTTTTAACGGTGTTTATCGCAGATTCGAAAAAAAATATGATGAAGATGTTATGGTAGTTGATGATTATGGCCATCATCCTACAGAAATTGATGTAACACTTGATGGAATTCGTAGAGGCTGGAACCGAAGATTAGTTGCTGTATTTCAACCCCATTTGTATTCGCGCACAAGAGATTTTTATGCAGAATTTGGGAGGTCTTTTCTAAATTCTGATGTTTTTATTTGTACTGATGTTTATCCAGCACGCGAAGAACCAATCGAAGGAGTTACAGGAGAATTAATTGCAAATGCAGCAAAAAATTATGGTCATAAAAATGTTTACTATGAACCTGATAAAACAAAAATTCCAGAACTGCTAAAAAGTATTTATAAAAAAGATGATATAATCATTACCATGGGTGCAGGAGATATATGGAAATTCGGAGAAAAATTTGTTGAATATCTTAAATCAAGAAATAAAAATAAGTTATGAAAAATTTACTAAGTGTAATTTTATTTGTCCTATTGATAGGTATAATTTTTTACATTGGATTGATGCAGAATGAAAAAACTAAAATACTGATTGATGCAATTACAATTTATGGGAATAACCATTTGTCAAAAGAAGATTACATGAGATTTGCAAATTTAATTGATAAAAATAGCTATAGAAATTTATCACTTAGAATAATTAAAGACAGAATTGAAAAGCATCCTTATGTAGATTATGCAGATGTTAAATATGAAGGAAGCGGTAAAGTTATAATCAAAATCTATGAGAAAAATTTTAGTTCAATATTAATAGATAACCAAAATCAATTCATATTGACAGAGGAGATGGAATTGCTGCCATTTCTGCCAGATACTAAGAATGTCGATTATCCAATAATATCAAACATATTTAAAAAAGATTCTTTAAGAGTACTTAAATCTCTCAGGAAAAATTATGATGTATTGACCGCATCAAAAATTTTGAGCGGAATAAAATATCTGAATGAAGAATTATATAATGAACTCTCTCTAATTGATATGAATAAAGGTGCTGATATTATGCTTTATTTTTCTTCATTAGATTATCCAGTGTTGATTGGCAGAGGGAGTGAAATTAAAAAAATTGTTTACTTCAATAATTTATGGAATTATCTGAAGGGAAAAGAAATAAATAATTATATGAACTATATAGATTTAAGATATAACGAACACATCTATTTTGGTATTCAAGATAGTTTACAAGCAGGAGAAAAGAAATTATGAAAAAAAATGTAATTGCAGGTTTAGATTTAGGTACCACAAAAGTTTGTGCTGTAATAGCAGAGCAGACTGAAAATAATATTAACATACTTGGATTTGGAGTGTCACCGTCAGAAGGATTAAATCGCGGTTTAGTTGCAAATATTTCAAAAACCGCTGAAGCAATTACACAGGCAATGAATATTGCATCAAACAGAGCGGGTCTTAATGTAAAAGAACTTAATGTTGGTGTTGCAGGCGAACATATTACAAGTTTGCGTCATAGAAATTATGTAACAATTAATAATCCAGACCATGAAATTACAAGAGAGGATTTAAATCGGCTTGAATCAGATGTTCAAACTATTAGAATTCCTGCCGATAGACAGATTCTTCATATAATTCCGGAAGAATATTTTGTTGACTATCAGGGGGGTATCGATGACCCGATTGGTTTGTGCGGCTCTCGTCTTGAAGCAGTAAATCATGTTGTACTTGCTTCAGTACCTGCAATGGAAAATATTAAAAAATCTGTTGAACGAGCTGGATATTCAGTTAGAAATTATATTCTTCAACCCATTGCATCATCAATTTCAGTTCTTGAAGAAAATGAAAAAGACCTTGGAGTTCTTCTAATTGATATAGGTGGTGGAACAACTGACCTTGCAATATTTCATCGTAAAGCTATTAAACATACAAAAGTAATTGGCGTAGCAGGTAATCAGGTTACAAATGATATTCGTGAAACTCTGGGTATTGTAACAGCTGATGCAGAGAAAATTAAGAAAGAGTATGGATATGCAATTGAAAGTGCAATTATAAAAGATGAAGATATTTACATCAAAGGTGTTGGTGCAAGAGGTAATATAAAAATTCCAATTTCTTTATTAACACAAATAATAAGTGTCAGAATGAGAGAACTCTTCACTTTAATAGATAATGAACTAAGAGTTTCCGGATTTAAAAATAAAATTAAAGCTGGCGTTGTTTTAACAGGAGGAGGTTCTTTATTGAAAGGTTGTGTTGAATTAGCAGAAGATGTTTTTGGATTACCTGCAAGAATCGGAGTGCCGCTAGATTTAGGTGGAGGATTGTCCCATGAAATTGAAAGTCCAGAATTTGCAACTGTAGCAGGATTGATAAAAGGATTACCAGGAATGAAACAGGAAGAAATTGTTGTAGATGTTAAAAAATCAAAAAAGGAAAAGAAGTTTAAACCAGGAAAGTATTTCAAGAAAATTCAAGAATTCTTTGAAAATTTATAAATAGACCACAACAAGGAGGAAGCATGGAACAAAATAACAATAACAAAAAACTGAGATTTGTCACTCTCGATAGGGAAGAAACTCAAAAACTTTCGGCTGTATTAAAAGTTGTTGGAGTAGGCGGTGGTGGCTGCAATGCTATAGATAGTATGATACATCGTGGTTTAAGTGGTGTAGAATTTATAGCAATTAATACGGATGCACAAGCACTTGCAAAAAGCTTGGCTCCACTAAAAGTTCAAATTGGTTCAAATATTACAAGGGGATTGGGGACAGGTGCTATTCCAAATATTGGTAAAAAAGCTGCTGAAGAGGACCGCGATAAATTAACTCGAATTCTTGATGGAAGTGATATGGTTTTTGTAACATGCGGAATGGGAGGTGGCACAGGAACGGGTGCTGCACCAATTGTGGCATCAATTGCAAAAAGTTTAGGTGCTTTAGTTGTTGGCATCGTAACCAAACCATTTACATGGGAAGGAAAACAAAGAATGAAAAATGCAGAAGAAGGTATTAAAGAATTAAGACAATATGTAGATAGCTTGATTGTTATACCAAATAGCAGAATCCTGAGTATTATAGATAATGCAACTGCAGCCATAGCTGCATTTGACAAACCAAATGAAATTCTTTATGAAGCAACAAGAGGTATTGCAGATATAATTACGATGACAGGAATTATAAATGTAGATTTTGCAGATGTTAGAACAGTAATGAAAGACAGTGGTCAGGCATTAATGGGATGTGGAATTGCAAGCGGTGAAAATCGTGCGGTCGAAGCAGCTCAAAAAGCAATTTCGTCTCCTTTACTTGAAGGTATTTCTATAAAAGGTGCAAAAAATATTCTTCTTAATGTTTCGGGTTCTTCAAATATGACAATGCAGGAAATTGAAGCTGGTAATAATATTATTTTCCAGGCTGCAGGTGAAGAAGCTAATGTTATATTTGGTGCTGTTGTAAAAGAAGAACTTAATGATTATATCTCTTATACAGTTATTGCAACTGGATTTGGAAGCAATGGTCAAGCAGGTAACTTAAATAACCTTAAACAGGATAAAGATGATAAATCAACACAAAGAAAACCTTCTTCTGGTCTGGGAGGTTTTTCGAAAGATAAAATTGATCTGGACAATAATGACGATTTAAATATTCCAACAATACTCAGAATGAGAAGAAAAGATCCTGATTTATTCCCGGATGATGATTTGAAAACTGGTTTTAAAGCAGAACCTGATGCTTTTGATTCTAATGATGATTTTAATAATAAAAAGAAAAAAGATGATAACGACGAAGAAGACAGCTCTTCTTTCTTAAGAAAAATTATGGATTAATTTTTACGGCTGATGTTGATTTTCCCTTGTTGTGGTAAACGAGTGACATATCTTGAAAATCAACTCAGCCTTTTATTTTATATTGCTGCAAACCTCATATTCAATTCTTCTTATTTTTGTTTTAGCTTCGGAATTGCTAATTTGTGACTCAAAAAATAAAATGTGATGAAATATGAAAAAATATATTTTAATTCTGATGTTTCTTTTTATAATAAACAATATTAAAGCTCAGGATGAAGAAGTAGGATGGACTTCCAGATTTGGTATTGCTGCAGGATTTAGTCCAGCATATGTTTTCCCGAATCTCGATAAAGTAAATTCTCAGGTTAAAAAGATGGGGATTAGTGAATTAAGTAATTCAGGATTTGTTGTGTGGGGTGGAGGTGGCTATGCTTACATCATGATGATTGAAAATTTTAGAATTGGAGCAATTGGTTTGAGCGGTTCAACTTCATCAAGTGGA
>JARYLX010000010.1 GCA_029907415.1 Melioribacter sp. | reverse complement strand
AAATCTAAAATTGATTTGTGGCTTAAAGAAATTGCACCAAGCAATGAATTAAGAAAATGGTATAATCATGATTCGAAAAAGTGGAATACATTCAAAGAAAAATATCATGAAGAATTAAAAGAGAAACAAGAACTACTCGAACAAATAAAAAAATTAGAAAAGGAAAAAGGTACCATCACACTTCTTTTTTCTTCAAAAGAAATAGAACATAATAACGCAGTTGCTCTTTCTGAAATACTCATCTCTTTTAAATAAATCAAAATAGTTCTGACTTAAGTCAAAGATTTAATCTATTAAAGAATCTATATTTGATTAGAGTTAATCTTAAAAATTAACTAATGAGTGTAATTATGACATCGAAATTAAAATTTTCAGCTGTGTTATTTTTAGCATCATTCATTTTCATATTTATTAGCACAGCTTCGGCTCATTGCGATTCAATGGAAGGTCCGGTTGTTAAAGCAGCAAAGAAATCTCTTGAAACCGGCAACATCAATTATGTTCTTATCTGGGTTAGAGCAGAAGATGAACCAGAAATTAAAGCAATGTTCGATAAAGTGATTAAAGTAAGAACACTGAGTTCAGAAGCAAAAGAACTAGCTGATATGTATTTCTTTGAAACTGTTGTAAGAGTTCACCGGATGGGAGAAGACGAGCCATACACTGGACTAAAATCTGCGGGTTATCTTCCAGCAGAAGGTATAGAAGCAGCGGATATAGCAATTGAAAAAGGAACAGTTGAAAACATTTTGAGCCATCTGGATAAGAATTATCATTCTAAAGTAAAAGAATTATTTAACAACCTTCAGTCCAAGAAAAATTATGATGTAAATGATGTTAAATCTGGAAGAGAATTTGTTGCTGCTTATGTTCATTTCATTCATTATGTAGAAAATATTTTCAATGATAAAGAGGTTAATGATTTGCATAATAATCATAAACACTAATTATAAACCCGATTTATTTATTAGACTTTGCATTGCTGAAAAATATTGAGAATTACGGTGTTAAAAAAATTGTAAATCGAAGCGTTTGCTTCGATTAAAAAACTAAAATAATCATTAATACAGTGCTTTGTGTTGTAAGATATAATCCCCATTTGTGTAATAAAATTTATTGAAAGCATCTTACGCTATATTTTATAAGGAGTAACGAGAATTTATATTTTCATTATTTCTAATGTATAGCAATTGAAAACTTTAACAGTTACTTAAAAATAGGCTACAAGCATCTGACAAATTTGCTTTATTCTAATTAATAATTTGGGATAAATAAATTAAGGATAAAATTATGTCTGACAACATTAAACATGAAAATATAAATGATGCTATAGAATATCAGAACAATGCGATTGTAAGCAAACAAATTATAAAAAAATCTAATGGCAATATAACACTCTTTGCATTTGACAAAGATGAATCTTTAAGCGAGCATACTTCACCATATGAGGCATTTGTTTATGTTGTAGAAGGAGAAATGGAAATTACAATTGGAGGTAATCCTTATAATTTAAAATCCGGTGAATTTATTATTATGCCTTCAAACATTCCTCATGGATTAAAAAGTATTATTCAATCTAAAATGCTGCTTGTAATGATTAAGTAGTACAATAAAAAATCATGCAACGAAAAGAACCATCTGCGCATTAATCATTTAGAAAAATTTACTTTTCCTTAAATGATATTGTCATCGGTACCCCTTCAAAACCAAAGTGTTGACGAATTAATCTTTCAAGAAATCTCTTATATGATTCGGGTATGTATTTATGCTGATTGGCAAAAAATAAGAAGATGGGATAATGTTCGCCTACCTGAGTTATGTATTTTATTTTTATTTCTTTTCCTGTTGGAGTAGCCGGCGGAGGAGTTTTAAGAATTTCTGGAAGCAGTATTTCATTTAATTGATTTGTCGGAATTTTTTTCTTTCTTTCTTCATGAATTTTTTTAGCCAGGTCAATAAGTTTATAAATTCTTTGTTTTGTCAAGGCCGAGATTGTAATGATGGGAACATAATCAACTGTCTTCATTTTTGCTTTAATTGCATCTTCGTATCTCTTAGCTGTATTAACATCTTTTTCTATTAAATCCCATTTATTAATTGCAATAATTAATCCTTTTCTTCTTCTAACAGCTTCTTGAATTATTCTCTGGTCTTGATTTTCCAGACCAAGTTCTGCATCAAGAAGAAGAACAGCAACATCACAGTCCCACAATGCTCTGTAAGTTCTAACATTGGCAAAAAATTCTACGTTCTCTTTAATTTTTGATTTCCTTCTCAATCCTGCAGTATCTACAAGAACAATTTCTTCTCCATAATATTTCAGTATAGAATCAATGCTGTCTCTTGTAGTTCCTGGAATATCAGTTACAATTGTTCTATCATAGCCAAGCAAAGCATTAACAAGAGAAGATTTACCAACATTTGGCTTGCCAATAATTGCAAGACGCAATCTATAATCTGTTTCTTCTTTTTCTTTAGGAAATGTTAAATGACTTTGTAAATCATCCAGAAAATCGCCAAGATTTCTTCCATTTAAAGCTGAGATATCATAAATCTTTTCAATTCCAAGAGAATAAAAATCATTTTTACGTGATGTCATCTCAGGTGCATCAGCTTTATTTACAAGTAAATAATATGGTTTGGTTGTCTTACGAATCATATTGGCTATTTCTCTATCAAGTGGTGTCAAACCACTTTTACCATCAACCACGAAAAGAATTGCATCAGATTCTTCAAGAGCGATTTTGATTTGCTCACGGATTGCTGATTCAAAAAGGTCTTCAGAATCAGGTACAAATCCGCCTGTATCGATTAATCTAAAATGTTTACCGTTCCATTCAACATCACCATAAATTCTATCTCTTGTAACTCCAGCAATATCATCAACAATCGACTTTTTAGTCTTTGTCAATCTGTTGAATAATGTTGATTTGCCAACATTTGGTCTGCCAACTATAACAACTACAGGTTCTTTCATATAACTTCTTAAAATGTGTATTGCAAATTTAATTGAGGATAATAAATTGTTCTAAAACCAATTTCATCTTTTTTCAATTGAGCAGACATCTGCAATTTTCTATTATATCTGCTTGTGCTCCATGCTGCATCTACTGCACTTATTATATGATTGGTAATAATTATTAAAACTGCTTTATATGCAATATTATAAAAATCATTTGCTTTACCGCGCTCATGTGAGTAATAAAGAAAATTTGGAGTAAGCGGGTCGCCATAATTGAAAGGAGTATGTTCATCACCAAAATCATCCCAGCCAACATTAAATTGAGGATATTTACCAATCATTTCATAATATTGCTGGTCACCAAATGGAGCAAGATGATGAGAATAATAACCGCCAATTGCATTTTCGAGACGATTAAGCTCTTTCCAGTTTACCGAACCATCTGAATTAAAAATTCTGAAATCATTAGGATTAACCTGCGGATTAATTTTTGTAGCATTAGTAATTGTCCACAAAGCATATCTTTTGACATTCCAGTGTTCATTGGCAAATCTCTGGAAATAATCTGTCTGGTCATCACCTTTTTTATCATAAATTAATCCAACAGTAATTGCTGTTGCTTCAATAGCAATAAAAATTGCACTTTTAATGTAACTTTTTGAATAAAACTGTCCCACACCCGGAACTGCAAATGATAACACAGCACCAAGCAAAGGAGATTTTTTATTTAAACTGTTGTCCCCTGTTTTCAATTCTTGCTTAAAAGAATTATCAAAAGAAATTTTAGAGTCAACTTTTAATAAACCAGTTAAACTCTCTTGCTGTGAAAAAATTATTGATACACTTAAAAAAATCATCAAAAGAATCTTTTTCATTTTATACCTCATCATTAAAAATTGAAGTCAAATAAAATACCACCATAAAAATTCCATTCTTTACCATAATTAACATTTTCATTCAATATCTTTCTCGAAAATTTATCGAAAGAATATGCAGCATTAATAAATAAACTTGTAGGGAATATATAAAATGAATTCATTTTGATTCTCAGTTCAATGCCAGCTCCTTTTTTAAAATCTTTAAGCGAAGGAATTCTACCATTCCAAGCATTCCCAAAATCAGCATAAACAGACATATAAATTTTATCGATGTAAAGATGACCAATTCTTGTATCAATATTTTTTATTAATGGAAATCGATATGTTAAATTCAACCAGCTTAATTCATTTCCGCTTATTGAATAAAATGGATAACTTTTCATGCCAATTAAACCACCAAGATAAAAATCGAAGAAGTCAGGTACAGTAGGTCCTAAAATTGATGCTATCCTAAATTGTGTTGTTAGAGTATGGTCTTTCTGTATTTCAAAAAATTCTTTCCAGTTTAATTCTATTCTGTGAAAATTGAAATTTTTATACTTCGGTTTCAACATACCATCTTCAACTGTATACTCTCCATCAGGATTATATCGATTAAATTCATAATCATATTTAAATTCAATTTTTCTTCCAATTGGATTAATATCCGAATCCACTGTTGGTTTAATTCCATCATGAACATATTTAATTTGTAAATCTCTGCCGATGAAATAAGTATCATTTGTTGTTGGATAAAGAATGTTTGTATTTGGAAAAATAAAACTGCCAAGAGTAGCAGTATAACTGCTCAAAACAAATCTGAATTCTAAGTTATTCCCTTCTGTAAAAATTTTATGGCGCAAGAAGAAGTCGCTTTCAAATAAATTATAAGTAACATCAGTTGTTGTATTAAATGAAGTATCCAGCGAATCAAAAACAATTAAAGTGTTTGCTTTTCTGCTTACACTGTAAATTTCTATTCCAGCTTCTGGTCTTAAACCTAATTTGAAAAGTATTGGTAATTTATCTCGATATTCAAAAGACAAAAATAAATCTCTTTCAAAGCGTTTATTAATTGCACCACCTCCAAAAATACTGAATCGATTCAGGTAATCACTCGAAGCAAGATAAACTCCGGGTTTAATTCTATCAATTGCAGAATTTGATGTAGTATAATTATCATAACGAATAAAAGGGATGATACTTACACGCGAAAAATAACCTCTGTATTTTTGTGCTTCATAATTATGTACTTTTGAATCATCATAATTGATTAAACGTGATAAATCAAAATTAACTAAATCTCCCTTTGGTTTATCTTCTGAAAGCGGGGGATTATTTCTCCAGACATAATTTTTAGAACTGTCAACTTTACTTTGTTCTTCTTTTGGCAAATAAAAGAGTTTGAAACCATCGGCTGTATATCCAGAATAAATTATATTCCCATTGAAATCAACTGCTGGTTGAAATGCTCCTCCCACAACATTAGTTAATTTTATTTTCTCTTTCGTGCTTAAGTTAATTTTATACAAATTGAAAATCCCTGCTTCATCAGATGAATAAATTAAATTACCTTCACGGTCAAAAACCGCATCTCTATTATCATAACCATTGCCGATTAATATTGAAAAATCACTCCCATCGATGTTTACCTTAGCAATTTCTCTTGTATTCTTAAGCGAATATCCAAAAACAATAAAATTTCCGTCTGGAGAAAATTTGGGATTATAAACCTGTTCCCCATTATAAAAAAATGTTAATTGATGAAATTCTTTGCCGTCAACATTCACAATACCAATATTTGTCGTTCCATCTTTTTGAAATAGGAAAACTATTTTTTTGCCATCGGGCGATACATCTGGGTTATTTGCCCTTAAACCAAATGTAATTCTTTTACTCTTATCTGTTTTAAGGTCATAAATATACAGGTCATGAATGTTATTCCATCGTGGATTATCATCACTCAATTTTGCATAAACAATTTTTTCTTCACCGGGAATTCTTGAAACAGTAGAACGGACAAGAGGGACAAGCAATTTTTCTTCTTTTGTTTTCAAATCAAGTAGAAAAATTGAAGACATACCAAAGTAGTCATTTTCTTTATTCGATATGTAGAGTATTTTACTACTGTCATAAAATACAGGATAAAAATTACCAAAACCTATTGGGGTAATCATTTCTCCTTCGACACGATTATCAAGAACATCTTTAATTCTATTTTTATAATCATTCTTAAGAAAAGTTGTCCACTCATCATACAATTCTTTTCCTGTAATTCCAATTACATCTTTAATAGCTGCATCTATTGTGAAGTTTGAAAGTTTACCAAGTTTATTCGAAATTTTTTGCAATTTATCTTCGCCATACTTTTGAGCGATATAACGAGTAAGAGCAAATCCAGCATTATAAACTGATTCATTTCCTAAACTTGTTTTATCAAATACTCCCATTTGATTCCAGGTTAACATTTTATTACTTAAAGCATAACATCGTAAAATCATGTCACGGTGAGTATCCCAATCATCATAACCAAATTCTTTACGCATATATTGAGCTGTTCCTTCTGCAAACCATGCTGGTACATTTACAGAAGCAACAGGATAGGACGCAATAAAATTCGGGAAGCCATAAAGTATATCGGGCCTTCTCTTTTTTTCATAATTCATAAATTGAAAATAAACTGCAGGAAATTTTCTGCTTAATTTCATAGAAGACTGAATTTGGACCATATGAGTAAATTCATGAGAGATAACATTGCGTAACCAATTATGTGTGCCTCTTAAATCAAAATCGAGAGCCGAAGCCCATATTTCAATTTTATTATCAAAAAAATATGTAGCACCATTTGAATAATCATCAATATCCTTAATTACAAAATGAACAGGCTCAGGTTCATATTCATAAAGTGAAGTTATTGGTCCCCAAATTTCTTCAGCAATTTTTAATACAGTCCGCGCAGTTCTTTCAGCTTCAGGATGGTAATGAACATAAACATGTTCCCCTTTTATGGTTAGCCATTCATAATCAGGCTCATATTCATTAAACTGAGCAAGAATTAAAACAGGAATCAAGAAAATAATTGATATGTACTTTTTCATGTGAAAATCTGGATATGTGTTTAGTTATTTGATAACAGCAATCTTAATTACTTTGTTTGCAAATTTACCAGATGCTGATTTCACTTCAACATTTGCAAAATAAACTCCGCTTTGTACATTTTTTACATTCCATTTAACTTCATTATCATAATTTCCGTTTGCATAGCCACTTAATTCATCTACGAGTTCACCTGCAAGGTCGAATATTTTGATTTTAACTTCTGAATTTTCAGAAACATAAAATCGAATAAATGTTTCATCATTATAAACTGGATTAGGCCAGTTATAAACTTTTTCTTCAGGGAAAAATCTTTTATCATTATTAATGATTTTTGAAAATTCTATTGATGAATTATTTGTTGAATTTGAAAATTCACTATTCCAACCTGTAACACTGCTTTTAATGCTGTTTTTAATTCCGATTGTCCACTGAATCAAATAATTATTTTTATCAATCATTATCAAAGTCTGAAAAGACAAAGGCGACATTGATTCTGGCTGATAAATATAAATTGCAGGAGTTAAAATTATTTTTGTCCCAACTGTAATGGGGAAATTTTTCAGAACTTTAGCTGTTTTTGAATCATAAGCATAAAGATTCCCTTTATCAGAAGCTGCTATAATATCAATTACTCCATCACCATTTAAATCTGCAGCCAATGGAAGTGAAATAAAATTTCCTTTATTTGGTTCAATTATTGGAAAATTATCTAAAAGTATTCCATTGAGATTATATGCTTCTAATTTCTCGCCATTATTTAATAATATCTTTCCTTCTCCATTTTCATTATCAGTAAATAAAGAAAAATAATTGATTTGATTTTCAGAGTTAATCTTAAACTCTTTGATTATTGTTCCTCTTTCAATAATATAAAAGTAATTTCCTTCTGTAAGAATTACATTTATGAAAACTGAAGTGGAATTATCATAAAGCAATGCAGCTCTTAAAGGTTTATGAGGCAAAGTCAACTTGAAATTATCACTATCATAAAATGATGAAGTTGTTATTATTGAAAAATAATTTTTTGTGCTATTGTATGGTTTGCAAATTTGGATTACATCTTCATCAGCAACTTTTGTTATTTCATAATTATTTCCACTTCCATTGTACAATGATTCAATATTAATTTTTATTAGATATCCATTTGCAGTTCCTGCATAGGCAAATAGTTTATTGTTTTCATTTGAAATTACTATAGGAGATGTAACTCTAAAAGATACATCAATGCTTCCGGTATGATCTTCAAAAGAATTATTGATTAAATAATTAATTTTATTGCCAATTGCTCCCAAGATATAATCATTTCCGAAATTAACAGATGCAATATTTTTATCACCAAAATTATTGTATGATTTTATTTTTTGATTGTCTCGACTAATCATCAGAAGATTAACATCATCAAAAATATAGAATGAATGATAATTTTCTGAAGGAATACTAATAATCTGAGGGTTTTTGAAGTTATATGAATATGATGAGACAGGTTTAATAAAATTCTCTCCAAATTTTATTTCGAATGACATTTTATTTGCAGAAGGCGAGAAATTTTCGATTGTGATTAAACTATTAGCTCCACTGTTTGATTTAGTGTCTGGTTTTGTATCTGGCCCAAATTTATTTTTATATAATTTTGCTTTATTATTAGCAAACCAGAAATCCTCTTCGCTTCCAATACCATAAAAATCACCCAGTACAGATGTAAAATGTTCACCAATATCCTGAATGCCATCTGCTTCTTCTACATCAACACCTCTATTTTTTATATCAGCATTTATTTTATTAATTATAATTTTTTCTTTTATAATATTTTCATCAATATGCCAGATTACAATTCCATTTCCCGGCACTGCCCAATCAAATTCATCAACATCGGTAATTACTCCTGATAATGTATCGGCATTGCTAAAATTAAATCTCGGTCTATCTTTATCAGCATGAAATGTATAAATGTTATTTCCTCTTTTATATGTTATTGTTGCACCATCTTTCTTAACATCGCGTTGCCTGTTTTCAATTAAATAATACTCAGAAGAATTAATAGGAACTTTGACAACTATAGTATCATTCATTTGAGCTGCGAGTCTTGCAACAATATTAATTTTTTTATCAATCTTATCAATAACAACTGGTTCAAGCCAGCCGAGATAAATTTTTTCCCATGCAGAAGGTTCAGGTGGAAAAGTTCCGTTGAAAGCAAAAATAGCATTACCATCCATTAAACCAAATCTATCAATTGCAGTTACTCCAGTTTCTGTGTTAAACAAATCTGGTAAACCAAGATAGCTTGCAATGTTTCCTACTATTAAACCATTAATTGACATTTGATAAAGAATTTTTTCTCCAAATGAATCAATTTCTTTTGATTCTGTTGTCGGTAAAATGATTGTGTTTTTGATAGAAAAATTTTTTGTTTTAAAACCATCGAAATTATTTCCAAAGACTGATTTAAGAGAATTTTCACTTAAATAAATAGAAGGCAAATCTCTTTCAATACCTAATCTGCCATTTGGATAGTATGCATTTCCAACTCCAGCATGAAAAATTGTAAAGAGGTCATATTTTGAAAAATCCACATCACCATAAATAGAATCTGCAAGATGCCATACTTCTTTAGCAAACTTAGCAAGATTAGACAAATCATCAGGATTTGAAGGCGGTGGAGCATAATTTCTCATTATTTGAGAAACTGTTATTACTTTAGGAAGAACAGTATAATTGATATTTAATTTTCCATTTGAAACTTTATTAAAATAATTTTTTGCAAACTCCAGATGATTTTCAAAATATTTAACATCATGAGGATATGGGTCTAAAATTGTATCTCCATAATCCTTAGAATAAATTGAACCAAATTTACCATTACCAAAAGTATTGGGGTCATTATCTTCTTTGAATTCAACGAGAACTGCAAGAATTTTCAAAGTATCTGAAGAATTAAAAACTTTTGGTTCATTGAGTTTATGTAAAACTCTTAGATTAAAGGATTGAGCAAATGAACTGCTCAATCCTGCTAAAAGTAAAAATAAAATTATTTTCTTCATAAGAAATTAAATTCCGCGAGGAAATCCTAATTGTTTTTGAGGCACAGCTCCCCATCCAATAAGTAAAGTAAATCTCAAGGTATTATTGAGAGGATGATTTTCACCATTTTTGAAAACATCAGTAGTGAGATAACTAAAATCAAAACCATACATATCGTATCGGATACCAGCACCAAGAGTTACAAATTTTCTGTTGCCAAATGCAGGGTCTTCATAGAAAAATCCTGCTCGTAATGCGAACATAAAATCACCGGGTTGACCATACCAATATTCAATTCCTGCTGAAGTATTTATATCACGAATTTCTTCTCCTATTGTTTGATCAGCCCAAGCAGAAAAGATTGCTTCATAAAAATCTTTTCTCTTTTTCTTAACATTGTTAGTTGTGTCAACCTGTCCTCTAAAAGCCTCGCCTTTATCTACAAGTAGTTTACTGAAATCAAGTGTTAAAGTTAGAGAATTAAAATCATCTTGAAATAATCTTGTTGCAATACCAAGTCGAAAGTTAGTAGGAATTGGGTCTGCCTGAGCTTGGTCAATATAATAAATTTTTGGTCCTAAATTACTAAGATTCATCCCGAGACTGAATCTGTTTCCCATATCACCAATAAAAGGTAAATTAAATTTTTCGGGACGCCACATTGCCCCAATGTCAAAACTTACAGTGGTAGCAACTCCTTTTCCCTGTTCTTGTTCGGTGGGTTTATCTGCAAGGCGGCTGTGAATTAATCTAAAATTAAATCCCAATCCCCAGTCATTGCTTAATTTTGTAGCATAACCGACGGTCAAAGCAGCATCATAAGACCTGAAAGTTCCTACTGGTTCAGGAGAATTTGATAATGTTCGAACAAATTCCCCGTAATTCATGTATGTAACACTTGCAGTAATGCTTCCACTTATATCTTCTATGTATTGTCGATAAGTTGCATAGTCGTAAAATAAATCAAGATGAAATTCTGGGAGCCAATTACTATGAGTAAAACTAACTTCAGAGCCAGTTAAAAAAGCAATTCCAGCTGGATTCCAGAAGACAGCAGCAGAATTATCTGCAAGTCCTGTTCCTGATTCGCCTATTCCACCTGCTCTTGAATCTGGTGCAATTAATAAAAATGGCAATGCTGCTTCGCCCTGTGCATTTATTTTTTCAAAACATAGAAACATAAAAGCCAGCATCATAATCATCATTATTCTTTTCATGTGTTCCTCCTGATTATATATATTGAAAAATAATTAGCATAATTTTTATTCGAATAAAAAATATAAAATTTTTTTATTTAATTACTGCAAGTTTTCCAAGTGCACTGTTTTTAATTTTTCCATCTGTAGATTCAACTAAAATTTTATAAAGGTAAGTTCCATTTCCAATTGAATTACCATCATTATCTCTTCCATCCCAATCAATTTTAACAAATTTATCAAGAATGTCTCTTTCTTCTATTTCTTTAATCAATCTTCCTGCAATAGAATATATTTTTACTTTTACATTAATTGAAGAAGAAATATTATGCTGAAAAGTAAAAGTTGTATATGATGAAAAAGGATTCGGGAAATTATAAACATTTCTTATACTTAATCCTTCGTCAGGCGAAACAACAGTAAAATATGCTTCTTCTGAAGAAAAATTATTGAAAACATCCCATGCTTTAATTTTTATCTTGTAATCTCCCGGTTGAAATGAAGTAAACTTATATTTTATTACACCAGATTTACCTGCTGAATTTAAATCACCAATAAAGTAATTTGTAAAATCTATAGCATTATTTTCATCATCATTAAGAATGCCTTCTAATTTATGACCAATCCCTGCCCCGGTTGTATTTATTCCCGTCTGATCTTTAAGTCTAACTATTAATGTAAAATCAGGATTAACAAGATAAGAATTTTCGAAGGTTTCATTATCAAAGTAAATTTGAATTTCTGGACCTTTGCCATCATTAACAGCATTTGGATTTGTGCCTCCTACAATTATATCTCCAGTATAGCCAATACCATCAGTTTCATTATTAAAAATGTAGGCAGTAATTTTTCCGTTTTTATTTTCATATGAAATATCTTTTGGAACAACAAATTCTGTTTGAAATTTGCCATCATTTACTGTAGTTCTACCTCTGTAAATTAAACCTCCTGGCATTGATACAATATAGTTCATCTCTTTGAATTCTACTTGTTTGTCAGAATCAAAAACACTTATTATAGCTTCTCCATTAAAATTAAGTTGTGCATTACGGGAATCTTTTACTGTTCCATTAATTTTTACTTCGCCAAGAGCATTAATCTGAACAGCTGAATTTAAGGTCTTTCCATTTATTGAATCGATTGAAGCTGATAAAATTGGTTCGTTTAATCTTAGGGTCGGGTCACAAAAGAGATGAAATTTTTCGTCATTAGGTTGAGTTCGAATTTGTTTAGTTAAGTAAAAAGCTTCTCCTATGCGCATAGGTAAAAAATTATTTTCGTCTTGATTAAATAAAAAACTATAAAAAGTATTGTTAATTTCGGCATTGGCATCAGCATAAACTACTCGTGCAGCAGTAAAAGCTCCGATTGCACCACTATTAGGCATATTAATCATAAGTTCTGTGGAACTTTGTTCGTTTGGGTCATCATATTTCCCAAAATCGCATGTAGCTGCTGTAAGGAAAAAATAATTTTGATTTTTCAATTGCGGTATTGTCGATGCTTTTTCAAAAACATATTCATGAGCCCATGTATTTGGATTCCCGTGACCAATCCAATTCAGAATTAATGTGCCATTGTTTATTGCACTAATAATAGCTTTATTAACATCTGGCTTTCTTCTTCCCAACCCAGTGTATACTGTTGGATAAGCAGCTAAATAAATTTTATTCTGTGTGAAATATTTGGGAACTTTATACAAAGATAAATATTCTGACTGACTTGTATGCATATTACCATCATCTCGTCCTACAGCTTGAGGACCATCATCTGCTACTAATGTTATTGTTGAACGCCAGATTCCTCTTTCAAGATTATTTTCATAATTAATAATTTTATTAATTACAGATTCAGCATCTGTTTCGGATTGAACATTTAATCTTCCTATTGCCAAATCTGCTTTTTTATCAAAACCTGAAACTCTTGCATAATAATCATCCATAACATATGACGCAATCTCATCTAAAGATTCTACAGTTTGATAAGTGGGGACAAAATTTTTATCTATACTTTCTTTAATTGTATTTAGATAATCATAATCTCCATCTCCAAACAACAGAACATAAAATGGTTTTGTTTGCCAGTTATCATATGCATATTTTAAAAAATTTCTTATTGCTGTAGGATCAAGTAAACCTCCAGAAAATTCATTTATGATATCATCAACATAATAAACCGAAGTTGTTAATTTATACGGAGATTGATTTGCTCTATAATTTGCATATCTTTCAACTTGATTGCGGAAAAATTTATTGGAGATAATTATTAATTCACTTCCGGAAATGTTACTTGTAATATCAGTAATATTTATGCTTGATGCATTTTGAGGTATTTTAAAAGCATTAGGATTTACAGCAATATATTTAGAAACTTTGTTTTTTACTTCACTCGACTGGAATCTAATTTCTCCTCCGCTTATAAAAGCTCCATCAATCAATTTAACATCCCAGCTGTCTGTTACATCAAATACGAAAATATTGCTGTTAGAAAAATTTGTAATCCTGTATTCAATAATTCCCGTTGAATCTTTAGAAAAGAAAAGTAAATAATCACCTGCGGCTTCTAATTTTCTTCTGTATTCAATTTCAAAATAATCAAGATAAACTTTAACACCACTAGACATAGTATTTATCGAAATCTTTAAGTTGCTTCTTTCATCTGAAAGTGTTCCATCATAATAAGCACTCCCAAAATCTGCACGTCCATAATAATAATCATAAATTCTCGAGATTGAACCGCTGTAAATCTGTTTATTACTTTCACTGATTGAATAATTCACAATTGAAGTAGAAGTATTAATTAATCTAAAATTATAATTCACTCTTGAATTTGGCAGAATTCCTGTTAAAGTTGTTATATAATTTCTGCTGTTTCTTGAACCGCTGAATTCATCGCCATAATATTCTCTTCCAGAAGGTCCCACTTTTACGCTGTCTTTATCATTACTTTTATAAGCAAGAGTATATTGCTGCTGAGAAATATTTGATAAGTTCAAAGATGATTTCAAAGAAACTCTTTTTCCACTATTCTTAGCAAATGTCAACCAGTAATAACTTTTCTTTGTGAATGGATGCTTGACCCTAATAATTTTTCTTGCATTTGAATCATATTCCCATGCTTCTGTATTTCTTCCATAAAATAAAATATAATCAGCTTGGTCAAATTTGCCATCATTTTCTCCTGCTACATAAATTGCAACTTCTTTAAGGCCAATATTATTCTGGGATAAATAATTTTCTGGAAGTGCATAACCGCATATACTAAAAATCTGAATTGTTCTCGGGTCAATTGTATTAACATCAATTCCTAAACTTTGCAAGAAATTTCTATCAATTTTATAAATGCCTTCTTCAGGGATTTCAAATCTATACCATGTCCCACTTGAAAGATTTGCCTTTGAGCTTTTTAACAATTTTGTTTCAGGGATTCCCCAGTATTTAGCAACATCCCAATTCAATATTAAATGGCGGAGAAAATCTTCCTTTACTAATTCTAAATTTTCTCTAACTTGACGATAGTTAACACTTACTACAATTTTTTTATATACTCTTGTAATTTTTTTCTGATAATCTACCTGAAGTGGATAAATTCTGATTGATTGAACAGGAAGATTTCTAACCAAGCCATATTCTCCAAAAGCAACTAAATCGTTATTTAATAAATTATTACTTGAGAAATAAATTAGAGAATCTCTGCTTGTTAAATTTTTAGGAATAAAAATTCCTGGAAAATCTTCATATTCAGAAGAAATTACTTGAATAGTATTTCCAAATTCAGATGGGACCCCAAGATTTACTTCACGAACAGGTAATTTGGGAGTATCGTCATTAGAAATAAAATCTATGAAAGTGTTTGGTATCGAAAGAGTTAAAAACTTTTCTCCATTCAAATAAACAAATGAAGTATCCAAAATAATTGGGGTGTACTCAAATACAATTGAATTTGAACTCGAGGAAAGAACCTTTATATCTTGAGCGTGAACAGCTACATTTAAAATAAAAAGGAGAAATATTATAGAGAATTTTGTTTTCATCAGAACTAATTTCTTATTGATTAACTTTTTCTAACTTTAGTTCATTAAAAGTAAATAAACTCTCTATAATATATCTCCATAAATTTGGTGACAAATTTAGACAAAATGAATGGAACTTGTCAAGCTAATAATTCTTAAAGTCCAAGTAATTCTTTATTCTTTTTCATTGCATCGATACAAAACTGAATATGTTCTTCAAGAGGAATTCCTAATTCCTGTGCACCTTTAATAATGTCTTCTCTACTTACAGCTCTTGCAAAAGCTTTATCCTTCATCTTTTTAATTACAGATTTTACTTCAACTTCATCAATTGTTTTTGATGGTCTTACGTATGCAACTGCCGTTAAAAAGCCGGCAAGTTCGTCACAAGCAAACAAGACTTTTTTCAACAAAGTATCTCTTGGAATATTTGTATAATCTGCATGAGACAATATCGATTCAATAAAATTTTGTTCGAATCCTAATTGCTTTAAAATTTCTGCACCTTTGTATGGATGTTCTTCTGCAGTAGGATATTTCTCATAATCAAAGTCGTGAAGTAGTGCAACATTACCCCAGTATTCAATATCTTCTCTAAATTTTTCAGCATATGCACGAACACAAGATTCAACAGCATAAGCATGTTTGATAAGATTTTCGCTTTTGGTATACTCCTTTAATAAATTAAGGCAGTAATTTCGATTGTGCATTAAATCATCATTCATAAAAAACTCTCTTTTTGTTTATGTAATTTTACACGAAGGACAATATTTGCATATCACACATTCTGCACATTTTGGTCTTCGTGCTATACAAACTTTTCTTCCATGATTAATGAAAAGATTTGAAGAAACAATCCAGTATTTTTCAGGAAGTAGTTCTTTTAACTTAAATTCGATTTTAATTGGGTCGCTTGTATCAACAAATCCAAGTAGATTGGTTAATCTTGTTACATGTGTATCAACTGCAATTGAAGGAATATTAAAAGCATTTCCTGCTACAACTGAAGCAGTTTTTCTTCCTACTCCTGGCAACTTTACGAGTTCGTCGAAATCATCTGGGACCTTACCTTTATATTTTTCAACAAGTTCTGAGCAGCATTTTATAATACTTTTTGTTTTCTGTTTATAAAAGCCGGTAGAATAAATATCTTTTTCAATTTCTTCAGGAGGAACACTTAAAAAATCTTGAGGCTTTTTGTATTTCTTGAATAAATCTTTTGTAACTAAATTTACTCTTTCATCAGTGCATTGTGCAGATAGAATTGTAGCTATTAACAATTGAAATGGATTTGAATAATTAAGTGCTGTTTTTGCATTAGGATATTCTTTTAGAAGTAATTCAATTATTTTTTTAATTCTTTTTTTTTCTTCTTCTAAGTTATCTGTCATTAATAAATTCGTTTTACTTATTATAAATCAGTTCAAATTGATATTCAAAATTTTTTGCAAGAGAAATTAATTCAGATACCTTTTTTATAAAATTATTTTATCGAATTATTTGTTAATCAATATAAGAATTAACCCACACACCATTTTCAACAAAAATAACTTCTTGCAGCGCATACGGGATTCCTCCAAAGGAGTCCCTTTGGGAGAACCCGTGATCTCCGCCTTGAGAGGGCGGCGTCCTAAACCACTAGACGAATGCGCCATCTTTATATTATCCCTTTCTCCTTCAACCATCTATATCCTTCAATTGTCTTAAAATACCTCTCCCTTTTCATTGCTTCCTTTCTCGTTTCATATCCTTCATAATAATGTATTTCATATGGTAGATGTCCTTTTGTATACCTCAATTTCCCTGAATTATGTTCTCTTAATCTTTTCTCAATATCTACGGTTGAACCATAATAATATGTACCATCTCTTTTGCTTTTTAAAATGTACACAAAATACATTTCTACTATTATTCTAACTTCTTGTAGCGCATACGGAATTCCTCCAAAGGAGTCCCTTCGGGAGAACCCGTAATCTCCGCCTTGTTCGTAGCGCATACGGGATTCGAACCCGTGATCTCCGCCTTGAGAGGGCGGCGTCCTAAACCACTAGACGAATGCGCCAAAAAAATATTAAACAAAAATAGATTTACTCTTTTATAATATCAATTTTTGAATCAACAAAACTATAATTCAAACTCTTCTAATAATTTTGATATTTCATTTATTTCATCTTCTGAAAGCAAATAACCATCAGCATTAATATTTTCTATTACCTGTTCACTTTTACGTGCTCCTACAATAGCAGAAGTTACAGCTTTATTCATCAATACCCAGGCCACTGCAAGATTGCCAACAGTTTTATTCGACTTTTCTGCAATTGGTTTTAGCTTCTCTACAAATGCTAGTGCTTTGGAAAGATAAGGTTCTTGAAAATATTTATTTTTTCTACGCCAGTCATCTTCAGCAATTTTATTAATATCAAATTTCCCTGTCAGTAATCCTGCTTGCATTGGACTATAAACAACTACACCAATTTCATTTTGAAGGCAATATGGCAAAATTTCTTTTTCAATATCTCTCCTTAATAAACTGTATGGCGGTTGTAAAGATTGCACATGTTCAATTTCCATGCATTTCTTAAGCAAAGGCACATCAAAATTACAAACTCCAATATATTTTACTTTCCCTTCCTTTTTCAATTCTACCATTGTACCCCACGAATCTTCTAAAGGAGTATTAGGATCAGGCCAATGAAATTGATATAAATCAATATAGTCGGTTTGAAGTCTTCGCAAACTTTCCTCAATTTCTTTTCTTATACTTTCTGGTTTAAGATTAACTACAGCATTTCCTTTACCATCATTTATCATTCCGCATTTTGTTGCAATAAAAACTTCATGTCTAATTCCTTTAATTGCTTTACCCACAACTTCTTCGGAATGACCAAAACCATAAACTGCAGCTGTATCAATCCAATTTATGCCGTTATCAATTGCTGTATGAATAGCTTTAATAGATTCATCATCATCAACTTTCCCCCAGCCATATTGCCAGGGACCACCAATTGCCCATGCACCAAATCCAATTGTGGTAATGAAAGGACCATTTTTCCCGAGTTGGCGTTTATTCATCTTTTTGTCTCCGTAATTTTTTAGAACTATATAAACAATTTATCCTTTAGTTTATGTGTGTAATTTCTACTCGCATAAATTTCTTCATCAAAATCAATCATTGTAATTTTCATTTTTTGATTAAACCATTTCTCTATTTTTTGAATAAATTGAACATTTATAATTGCCTTTCGATGCACACGAATAAATTTATCTTCCGGTAAAATCTCTTCCCACTTCTTTAGTGACTTTCTTACTGCTATAAATTTCTTAGAATTTAGATATACTTTTGAGTAAATATTATCAGCTATTATACACTCTATTGAATTTAAATCCAATTTCTCTATTTGATTATCACACTTAACAAATACATATACATTATTTGATTTTTTTAGTAATGTTTGAGTCAACAAATTACTTTTATCCAGTCTAACTTGAATAGCTTTCAACAATTCATCTACTTTGAATGGTTTTGTTATATAATCATCTGCTCCTAATTCCATAGCTTTTCTTAAATCTTCTCTTTCGGCTTTAGCTATTAAAAAAATAAATGGAACGGAGGATAATTCACTTTTATTGCGGACAATCTTTAAAATTTTGTAACCATCAATATCGGGCATCATTATATCACACAATATTATATCAGGTTTTGTTTGTTCTGTCATTAACAAACCTTCTTTCCCATTTTCAGCTGAATAAACTTGATAGTCATATTTAGAAAGAACAATCTTAAGGTTTTCGCGTAAATTTTTATCGTCTTCTATAATAAGCACTTTCTTCATAAACATAAACTAAAACTAATAACAATATAACTGATTAAAATATCTTAAAAAGTTCGTTATCTATTTTAAAAAGGAAAAATTCTTTATATAAAAGAAAGGACATTTTCATGTGTGTTATTATTTACTTTGAATTTTTCTAAAATTAAAAGGCATTAAAAGATGTATTTTTAGATAAGAACATTTTTGCTGCCCCGCCAGGGTTCGAACCTGGAGACTTCTGATCCAGAGTCAGACGTGTTGCCAATTACACCACGGGGCAAATCTACACTGTAAAATTAACAAAAAACATTCAAATAAGCTCAAACTACTAATTCTTATTTTAAGCAGTTTTAACCTAATTCCCTATTATATTAAGATTTACTGGATTATCATTAACATCCCATATTTTTGCGTCAGCTGAGTCAACAATCTTAATTCTCAATAATGTTGAAGGCAATAACTCTTTAACATTTCCAAAAATAAAATCCCAGCCGTAAGCACCAGTTGAAGGATAATTTGTTATAATAGGTTTCCATGTTCCTTCAGCTCCATTTTGAATACTGTAATAAATATTTACATTACCAGAAATTGCATAACTAGTCCATTTAATTAACATTGGCCAATGGTCTGAAGGTTTAGGATCTTGCATTTCATCAGCTGTTAAATAAAAATATTGACCACCGTTAGGATACTCAATTTTTATTTTTTTACTCGAATGAATTGAGAAGTAACCATCAGTCTCATCAATTGCTGTAACACCTGCATCTGCAGAAGAAATTCTAATTTTACAATTATCAGAACTATCGGGTCGAACTAAATCTTTATGACCCGGTGCCCAGATAAAAATACCATCATTCTCAGTACTTTCAGCGCCTGGAACTGTATACCAGCTTCCTCCACCATTTGTTGACCATTCAATTTTTACTTTCTTAATATTATTGGCATTCCATTTAATCTCATAAGGATGATAATTTTGTATATCTGAAGTAGAAACATTTTGTTTAGAAGCTAGCCATTGTTCACCACCATTTGGAACAAGAATCTGAATCTGTGGTGCTGGTTTAATCTTAAATACTCCATCAGAATAATCCATTGGTGTACCGTCGACAGCATCACTTATTCTAATTACATAATTATCTGATACAACAGAAAAGCTTGCTTCATATGAGCGAATTCCATTTCCTTCATCTGTGCCCGATACACTATCAACAAGTACTATCCAATCATAACTGAAAGTAGAATTGTACGGATTAAATTCAATCTTAACATATTCTATCCCTGTAGATTTCCACTTAATTTTGAATTTTTCTCCCGATAGCAATTCCACTCCTGAATAAGGATAAACAACTTCTATCGATTGACTTGGCTGTATAGTAAATGTAGTATTACTTTCATCCGATGGTTCTCCATCTGCTGCATCTCTAACTCTTACTTTACATTGAGTTGAATTTACGGTTGGAATAGGATTCCACTCATAAGAACCAGAACTTGGAATATTCTGAACAATAGGAATCCATGTTAAACCATTGTTAATTGTGTAGTCAATATTAACATTATTTATTCCTTTAGAATCCCATGTAATATTTTTAGAAGTACCAGCTTGCCATCTTTCTCCTCCGTTAGGAGAAATAATTCTTATTGATTGAACTACCTGATTTGATATCTGGAAATTGTTATCCGACAAATCATAAGGGACACCATCATCAGCATCACTAATTTTTACTTTACACTGATTAGAATTTGTATTAGGAATATCATTCCATATATATGAACCAATACTTGGAGTGCTATTAACTATTGGAATCCATGTCCCTCCGCCATCAGTAGTATATTCTATTTTTACATTCTTAATGTTTTCTGATTCCCATCTAATCTCTTCAGGTGTTCCGTAATTCCAGCTTTCTCCACCATTGGGTTCTAATACTTTTATTCTTGGTTCTGGTTCAATTGAGAAAAATTGGTCACTTTCATCTGAAGGATAGCCATCTTGTGCATCACTAATTCTAATTTTACAATTTGTTGATGCTGTGCTTGGAATTATAGCCCAATTATAAAATCCTGTACTTGGTGTGCTGTTAACTATTGTGTTCCATGAAATTCCATTATTAGTAGTGTATTCGATTTTTACATTAGTAATTCCTGCTGCATCCCATGTTATATTATATGAAGCACCTGCTGTTAATTTTTCACCTCCATTTGGACTTGTTACCCTAATTAATTGATTACCTTTGTTAATAATTGTAAACACATTATCTGAAACATCGGAGGGGTTACCATCATCGGCATCACTAATTTTTACTTTGCACAAAAGTGAACTTACATTTGGTATTTGATTCCAGCTATATACTCCATCACTTTCTGTTCTATCTACAATTAAATCCCATGTAGCTCCGTTATTTGTTGTATATTCAATTTTTACATATTTAATATTTGTTGATATCCATTTAATATTGTCACTCGAACCTGCATACCATTCTTCAGCACCATTTGGAGTTAATACAGTAATCATAGGTTCAGGTGTAACAGTAAATGTTCCATCACTTTCATCAAGTGGGGAACCTTTGTCGTAATCAAAAATTCTTAT
>JARYLX010000109.1 GCA_029907415.1 Melioribacter sp. | reverse complement strand
TAATAAATTCAGTTTTAATTTCATAATCAATCATGCTGCGGTCTGCAAGTAATAAACCCCTGAGTAATGCAGCAGTATTCTTATTGTGATACTTTGTAAAAACATCATCAATTTTCTTTCTTATTTCAAATGTTATATTGGGTACACTCAGATATGAACTTGAAATTATTTTAATATTAGAAGCATTTTTAATACTTATTAATGCATGTATTTGTTTATGATTCAAATAATTTTCATAATCAAATTCACCGGGATTTCTTTTATTGCGCGGTCTTAAAATATTTCCTGTTATCTCTACTGAACTTCCTATTTTCAATGAATCATATTTTTCATTTATTCTTTTTTGAGAATCATTTAACACACACTGAAAATTAATCTTTCTTTTTTCAACAAAATTCTGAAAAACAATTGAATCAGAAGTTAAATAAAACACAAGTCTATTTTCTTTTATTAAGTCAACATTTCTAACCTTTCCAACTACTTTTATATTACGATAAGAAAATTGTTGAAATGGATAAGAAACTTTTGATATGTGAAATGAAGAATAATAAAATCCGCTTACAAAAAATATTGTGAGGATAAGTATATATTGATTCAATAAACTTAGTCTTTGATTTCTTGTGAAGTAAAGAATTAATAGAATAATAATTAATAAAGAAGACAAACAAAGAAGTAAAAACTCAGTTAAATTAATAATTGCCTGAAACAGATAACCGCAAATAAAAATCAAAACAAATTTTATCAGCGGATAGTTATTCACTCATAAAGCTCCATTATTGCTGGTTTAATGTGATATAGTTTTTTAATTTTTTTTGCTAATACATCTGAGTATTTACCAGCTGTAATTCCAAGAGCAGGGTTTAATGTATGAGATTTTGTTGATAAATCTTCAAAGTTACCATGGTCTGAACAAATTATTAATGTCATATTTGATGGAAGATTTTTTATTACATGATAAATAAAATTATCAAATACATTTATAGTTCTTTCAAATAAATCCAAATTCCTGCCATGACCGAGATGGTCAGTATAAAAATATTCAAACAATGTGAAATGATGACTATCAGCAATATTCAATAATCTATTTGCTGCTTTTTCAGGAGTAATTAAAGGAAGTTTATAATTCATTTTATAAATCAATCGATAATTATCAACATCGGCACTGAGTGCTTTACCTTTATGGATATCTCCTATTCTATTTAAACGTACATTGCTTAAAATACAGCTTAGTGTTGTAACGCTTAATATTCTTCTGCCAGTTTTAACATAATCAAAAAATATTTTTGGATAAGCATTGGCAAAAGTAACTTTTTTTCTTCTCCTTAATAATTCTTTGAATATATTTTTTTGTTCAATTATTGGGATCAAAGTTGAATAAGGATACGGACCAAAATGTCTACCAATAATTTTTTGTGCATTAACTCCACAAAAAATTGAAGTTTGACCAGTTCCACTTAGTGGAATATCAGGCACACCAAGAATTGCATCAATTGGAAAAATATGGGCATTATTTACTGATATTCTTTTTTTGTTAAGATGAGGTATTTCACCGAATATTTCTGTAAACATTTTGAATTGATATTTAAAGAATGGATTAAACTCGAAATCTCTTTTACCAATACCAACACCATCAATAAATATCATTAATGTTGAATGCAATAGAAAATCCTTTATTTTGATTCTACTAAAATTGTAACAGGCCCATCATTAAAAATTTTCACGAGCATCATAGCAGCAAATATTCCGGTTTTAACTTTATCTTCCCCAAGATTATTTTTCATACGATTTACAAATTTATTGTAAAGTTCTTCTGCTAATTCTGGTTTTGCAGCATCAGTAAAACTTGGACGATTACCTCTCCGTGCATCTCCATAAAGTGTAAATTGTGAGATAATTAGAACTTCCCCATCAATATCTTTCAAAGATAAATTCATTTTGCCATTTTCATCTTCGAATATTCTAAGATTTGAACATTTATCTGCAACAAAAATCATATCTTCTTCAGTATCTCCTTCTTTTACGCCGAGCAATATTACCATGCCTTTGCCAATTGATGCGGAATAATTTGCTTCTCTAATCTCTACAGAACCTTCAGTTACTCTTTGAATTAATGCTCTCATTTTTTTGTCCCGTAAATAACTCTATCTATTTGTTGATAATCTTTTAGAATATGAATATCATAAAAATTTTCTTCAGCCATCATTTTTGAAATTATTTCTGATTGTCCTTTCCCAATCTCATAGAAAAGTTTACCATTGCTTTTTAAACATTGCTTCGATATCTGAGTAATCCTTTTATAAAATTTCATTCCATCTTCATTATCAGTCACAGCAATTTTAGGTTCATAATTAATAATTTCTTTCTGTAAAAAATTATAATCTTCAATACTAACATAAGGTGGATTTGAAACAACAACATCAAATTTCAAGTCATAAAGTGAAAAATCATCAAAAATATTTTTTCTAATAAACTCGATTTGATTAGATGTGTTATAAAACTCAGAATTTTCTTTTGCAACATTCAATGCTTCACTTGAAATATCCATCGCAATTATTTTTGCATAAGGTAAATATTTAGCTAATGTGATTGCAATATTTCCGCTTCCTGTTCCGATGTCAAGAATTAATGTTTTTGATTTATCTTTTTCAAGATTAATAATTGTTTCAACAAGCAGCTCTGTCTCAGGTCTTGGAATTAATACTGATGGATTTACTTTAAACTCAAGTCCATAAAATTCTGCTTTCCCAACTATATATTGAAGTGGTTCGTTTTTCGAACGGCGTGATAAATATTCCCTGTATTTATTTATTTCATCTTCGCTTAGTGGCTGGTCATATTTTAGATATAAATCCAACCTTTTACAATTAAGAACATCTGCTAATAATAATTCTGCATTCAACCTTGGTGATTCAATTCCTTTTTTCTCTAAGTATTCAGCAGATAATTTTAATGATTCCAGTACAGTAAGCATTATTGCAAAATTTGTTCTTAAAAGTCATAATAAAAATAAAAAAACAATAAATAATTTTTAATGAATCATCAATATTTTTAATTAAATAGAAAAAGAAGTAAAAATTATTTTTTATAATTATTCATTAAAAATTCTGCTACAGCTTCAGCTTCTTTTGGTTTTAACCCTTGATTTGGCATTGGTGGATAATCAGGATTTATTTTTGTCGGATTCAGAATAAAGTTTATCAGTGCCTGACGATTATTTTCATATTTAGGTAGAACATCATTGTAAGGTGGGCCAACTACTTTTCTATCAAATTGATGACAGGCGATACATTTGCTGTTGAATATATCAGCTCCATTTATTGTTTCTTTCAATAATCCTGATTCTTCAAGTAACTTTTTTTTATGTTCTTCATAGTTAGCTGCTAAAATAGCAAAATGTTTTTTGTTTGACATTTCAAAAGCATACTGGTCTTTAATTACAATGAATGCAATAGTAATAATAAATAAACTTATTGTTAAAAAGCCATATTTTATTTCCTGCTGCTTTATCATTACATATATGAGAACTGATATAATCAGAACAATAAGTAATGAAAGTAAAGCAAAACTAAAAACATTGTATGATAATGAATAAACTGATTTAGCTAACACAGAAAATACAATAATAAAAGGAAGAAGTAATGAAGATATTAAAGCAAGTCTTAATGAAAAATTTTTGACAAAGTTATTGTATGACTGTTCAATTTGAAGTGAATGTAACTCTTTCAACTTTACTAAAATAAAAACTGATGTAAAACCAAAAGCAAAAACACCAAATTGAATAAAACTTAACAATGCATTAAATGAAAATAATATCCCCCATAAATTATTGTAATTTTCCCATCGCTCAGGATTTTGAGTAAACTCAACAGATGCAATAAAAAGATATAATGACATTGTAAGAAAAATTAAACCAAAGTATGCACTTTTATTTACCAACCTTTCAATTTTATATTTATAGTCCTGCAATGTTATATAATTTTCATGTTCAAAAGACTTTAGATGAAAAATTTGATTTAAGTGAATTGAATGCTTATATGTATAAATTAAAATGAGGGATATAATAAATATTATGGTTGATGCAAATATATACAAAGGAACATTCAAATTACTTAGATGCAGAAGTTGTGCATAGCAAAAAATAAAGCTTAATAATGGAACTATGCCAAGCGAAAAAGCAATTCCTTTATTAAAAGTTATTAAATCAATTAAGTAACTTGAAAATTTCTGATGATTATCATCATTAAGTTTTTCGCCTTTAATTTTGAAAAATATTGACAATGATAGAGCACCAAATAACAAACTGGCATATGGTATAAAAATTAAAAATGTTAGCACAAGAATATACTTCAATAATATTAAATGGTTAGCAGATTGAGGTAAAACAATTTTATCAATTAGTTCCATATTTATTACCAATTAAATTTCTGATAGAAATAATTTGTCAATTGATATAATAATAATAATTGCAAGGACATATAAATTAACATCTATAAATGCTTTTCTAATAATACTCTTTTCGATGTACTTTGTAATTATTTTTCTTGATTCAAAAATTAGCCAGAGTGAAAAAATTATAATGGCAATTATGGAATAAATATTGTAAGAATTGTCAAATCCAAAAAATAGAAATGAGCAAAGTGAAAGTGAAGTAATCCATATAAATGTAATTCTGCTCAACTGTTGGTTAGAAAATATTTTTGTAAGTGTTGGATAATTTGCTTTTTCATAATCATTATTAAATATTAAAAGCAGCAGCCAGAAATGTGGAATTTGCCATATAAAGAAAAACATTGACAACAATAAAATTTGATAATCAAAAGGAGAACCTCCTGCAGCTGTATAACCTATCATAGGTGGCAGTGCCCCAATTAAAGAACCAGGAACAACAGCCATTGCAAATTTCTTTTTTAACGGTGTATAAACAAAATTATACCATATTAATGCAAGAATGCTTAATAATAATGAAATGAAATTTGAAGAAAAATAAATTAAAGGTAATGCTATGCTTATCATCAGCAATGAAATTATAAATGCATTTTTTTCACTTATTCTGCCTGAAGGTATTGGTCTGCCTTTTGTTCTATCCATTAAAGAATCTGTATATCTTTCCTGATAATGATTAAGAGCAGAAGAACCACAAGACAAAATAAAAACACCAATTATTGGTAAAATCATTTTTGTCGATAAACTTTTTGAGTAAAGAACATACCCAACAAAAGTAGAGAGTCCAACAAATGAAGTAATTCTTATCTTACTTAATTCCATTATGATTTTAATATTTTCAAAAAATTTATACATAATAAATTATTTTTTGTACCATTCATTAAATTGTTCTTCTGAAATTACTTTCACTTTTGTATACATCATTGAATGACCTAAGCCGCAATATTCTGCACAAGCTACATCATAATCCCCGATTTTTTGGGGAGTAAAATACAGATAAGTCTTACGTCCAACAATTGCATCTTCTTTAATGCGAAATGCGGGTATATAAAAAGAATGATTTACATCAGCTGATTCCATTTCAAGTTTTATTGGTTTATTCACAGGAACGTAAAGTGTATCTGTAACTTTTCCATTTCCATATTTAAATTCCCATTGCCACATTCTTGCAGTAACATTTACCACAAATGCATCTTTAGGTACTCTACGAATTTCTATGAATCCTGTGTAACCAAAATAAAACATAGATAAAACCAGAATTGTAGGAATAACAATCCATATAATTTCAAGCCATAAATTACCATGAATATCAACAGGCTTATGACCTTTTTTTCTGTTATACTTTATCACAAAATAAATCATTGTAATTGTGACACCCAACAGTAAAACAACTGCAATTCCTACAATATATAACATTACAAAATCAACAGTTTCGGTATGTATTGTTGGTGCAGATGACATATCTTTACCTCAACGATATATAATATCAAAAAATGTCAACACAAATATTATAATTAAAGTAGCACTACTAAGTGCCAAGAATGCTTTGAATATTGGTTCATCAAATTTGATATGCATAAAAATATTTATGACAAGAGCAGATTTTATGGCAGCAATTAATAAAGCAATAAATAAAGTATATTTACCCAAACTAATGCCTGCTATAGTAACAGTTATTGATGTAAAAGCAAGTAATGAAAGCCATACAATTATATAAGTACTTATTTCAATTTTATGATGCTGTTTATCCATTTTGAATTAAACCTCACTGAATTAAATAAAATAATGGGAAAAGAAAAATCCATATTAAATCTACCAGGTGCCAATATAAACCTGAGTTTTCCAATTTGTTATAATTTTCTGATGTTATTTTATTTTTCAATAAAAATATTAGCATAAAAGAAAGAACTATAATCCCAATAATAACATGCAACGCATGCAATCCAGTCATAACATAATAAAGACCAAAAAATAATATCTGTCCACTTGGACGATTTAGCAATTCTTCAGAACGTGGATAAATACCGTGTTCAAATTTTGCAGACCACTCAAAATATTTATTAACTAAAAAGACTAATGCCAAAAAAATTGTTAATGAAAGAAAAATTATTGATAAAGATTTTTGATTTCTTTCAATAAATGCAATTGAAAGAGCCATAGTTAAGCTGCTTGTAAGAAGAATAATTGTATTAATTGTTCCAATTGTTGTATTAAGTTCCATCGCTGCAATATGAAATTGCTCAGAGTATTGGTAACGATAAACTGCATAAGCTAAAAACATTCCACCAAAAAGCAAAACCTCAGTAAACAGAAAAAGCCACATTCCCATTTTGGCACCAACTTTATCCACATGCACATGATGTTGAGAAATTGCCATTGCATTTTCATCATGGTTCATTATTAATCTCCTTCAATTGACTGAAATCATACGGTTCATGAGTAATTACTGGAATCTCTTTAAAATTTTCAACTGGAGGTGGAGAAGGAATTTGCCATTCTAATGTAACACCGCCCCAAGGATTAGCAGAAGCTTTTGGACCTTTAAATAATGCATAAATCAAATAACCAAACATAAAGAATATAGAACTTGCTAAAATCCATGAACCAATAGTTGATATTTCCTGTAATCCTGCAAATTGTGGAAGATAATCATAGTATCTCCTTGGCATTCCCATATAACCCATGATAAATTTTGTAAAATACAACATATTAAAGCCGACAAAGAAAAATATAATTGTAATCTTTGAAAGTTTTTTATTATACATTCTCCCAAACATTTTAGGGAACCAATAGTGAATTGCTGCAAAGAAAATTGTTCCGGTTCCACCAAACATTACATAGTGAAAATGTGCTACAACAAAATAAGTATCATGTAGATGAACATCCGTAGCTAAAGAACCCAAAACTAATCCAGTTAATCCACCAATTGAAAAAAGAAAAATAAATGTCATAACCCAAAGTAATGGTGGTTGCAGGTCAATTGAACCTTTGTATAAAGTAGCAACCCAATTAAATACTTTAACACCACTGGGGATAGCGACCAAAAAAGTCAATAAAGAAAATATCCATCTTGCTGTATCGCTCATTCCACTTGTAAACATATGATGAGCCCAAACAAGATAACCAATAAATGCAATAGCAAGACTTGACATTGCAATAGCTTTGTAGCCAAATATAGTTCTTCTTGCAAAAGTGGGAATAATTTCTGATACAACGCCCATAGCTGGCAATATCATAATGTAAACAGCAGGATGAGAATAAATCCAGAAAAGATGTTGATATAAAATTGGATCTCCTCCAAGTGCAGGGTCAAAAATTCCAACACCAAATGCTCTTTCAATAATTACCAGTAAAATAGTTATACCCACAACAGGAGTTGCAATAATTTGAATCCAGGCTGTTGCATAAGTTGCCCAGACAAACAAAGGCATCTTAAAAAATGTCATCCCAGGAGCTCTTAGACGATGAACTGTTGTAACAAAATTAATTCCTGTTAATATTGATGAAAATCCAAGAACAAATGCAGCAAAGATTGCTAAAGAAACATTAGATGTTGTTCTTACACTGTATGGAATATAAAATGTCCATCCAGTATCAATTGGTCCACCGGGAAGAAAAAGTGAAATTAAAGCTAAAATTGCACCAGCAACATAAAAGTAATATGACAATAAATTTAGTCTTGGGAATGCAACATCTCTTGCTCCAATTTGAATGGGAAGAAAAAAATTCCCAAATGCTGCAGGAATACCTGGGATAATAAATAAAAAAATCATTATTACTCCGTGAAGTGTAAATAATGAATTATATTCCTGCGCACTCATGATTGTTCTTCCTGGGGTTAATAATTCAAGTCGCATTAAAACACCAAGGATGACACCAACTAAAAAGAAAAACATTATCGAAACAAGATACATCAACCCAATTCTTTTATGGTCTGTGGTTAATAACCACGACAAAATTCCAGTATATTTATTTGTGCTTACTTCATAAAAATTTTTCTCATTCAGAGCAATTGTTCCATTTGCCATTTGAATTACTCCATTTTCTTCGGTTTACTTCTTAACAATAAAAATATTATAAAAATTCCTATTCCAAAGAGCATTATTGAGCCAATTATTTTTAATATGTTAAAAGTATATTTCTTACTCTCCGGATCATAACTGTAACAAAACTCGAGTACTTTTGTAACTGTTGGTGCCGTTTTATTTGCTTTAGCTTCAATTAATGCCATTTTAATGTCAAAAGGATTAAATGTTGGTCCTAAAATATATCTTGTTATCTTTCTATCAGGTGAAATTGCAATTAATACACTTGGATGAATAAGCTGATTAGCACTATTTTTTTTGAAATAAAATCCAATTGTATCTGTAAATGAATAAACATTAATGCTGTCTCCTGTCAAAAATATCCAGTCATTTTCATTAATTTTTCTTTTCATTGACAGCAAGAAATTCTTTTTCCACTTTGCAGCAAGAGAAGGACTTTCACGATAATCAAAACTCAATGAAATAACTTTATAATCTTCACCTGGAATTAAATCTAATTTATCAATTATCCATGCTAATTCGTTTTGAAGTGGATTACATATTCCTGGGCATTCATAATAAACGGGAGCAAGTAATACTGGCTTATCAATAATTTCTCCTATAGAAACTGTATCATTATCTGAGGTTACAAAAGTCAAATTAGGTGGCAATATTCTTCCTAATTTTTCATCAATTCCTACTTCCTTATTTCTTTGCGCTATAGAATAATTTAAACAGATTAAATAACTTATTGCAAATAAAGCAATTAAATATTTTTTTCTAATTATTATCATATATCTATTTAAGAGTTAATTTTATTTAAATAATCATAAATCATCTGTAATTTTTCCCTGTC
>JARYLX010000108.1 GCA_029907415.1 Melioribacter sp. | reverse complement strand
ATATGACCGAAAATATTAAATCAATAATTGATAATGTTGATAGTGCTTCAATGAATATTAGAAATCTTGTAAGCCGCATAGATAAAGGAGAAGGACTTTTAGGAACTTTAATTTCTGACCAGGCAATAGCTGATTCTGTTAAAACACTATTATATAATCTTACTAAAACATCAGAAGAAGCAAGAATGGCTACATCAAGTTTGGCTGAAAATATGGAAGCACTTAAACATAACTGGCTATTTAAAGGTTACTTTGAACAAAGAGGTTATTGGAATAAAGTTGAATATGAAAATGAAATTGAGAAAAAGTTAAATGAATTAAAAATACAGAATGAAATTTTAGACAAAAAAATTAAAGAGATGTTGGAATTGGAATCGCGATTGAAGAAGTAATTCACACAGATAGTAAAGATTATCACCGATGTAAGTGAAGTAAAGAATTGAATCATTGTGAATCTGCGAAATCTGAGAAATTTTTATTAATGTAATCTTATCTTACACAGTAATTCTGACACATATTAAGCGGGGAAAAATCAATTTTTAATGTTGAGTCTTTCAGTTTCTTTGTCACCCACCTTTCATCGGGATTCCTCAGAATAACAGAAAAAAGCAGAATTGTCATTCTGACTCGCGAAGGCGAGGAAGAATCTATTAAATAATAATATTATTCTTGAGGTTCTTCGTCAACCGCCATTAGGCGGTCTCCTCAGAATGATTCTAATGATTGTCTGTGTAAATCAGCTGAATCTGCGAGAAATATTTTGTTCAAATAAATATTGCAAGATTATTAATTTAATAACAATCACTTATCACTTTAATAAGTATTAAATCCTTCAAGTAAAATTTATCAAAAAATTCACATCATTTTTATTCCTTTCTAAAATTAATTATGGTATTCTTTTTGTCTGTTTATTTTTCAAAAAAGAAAAATTTATATGAAAATATATATACGACTTTTTTACTCGATAATTTTTTTTATTTCAATTTTTTATGAAAAAGAATTTTCACAAACTGCTACTCTTGAACCCACACTTAAATTAATCGATTTTAATGGAATAAAAATTCCTTATCAAAATGGAATGCCTTTACCAACTTTCGAAAAACAAAAAAGAATTATAATTGACTTGAAAGGAGAATGGAAAAAGAGCAGGTTTAATGCTTCTGATAATATTTCTCTATCTAAAAGAGATGCTGCAGGATACAACAATTTAATTAACGAAGCTGCAGGCAGACAATCATCGAATTATGATGATTCCAATTGGAATTCTAAATTAATTCCATCAGTAGAAAATGTAACTACCTCATCAACTACTCCACCAGAACTTTATCAAGATGGAGTTTGGTATAGAAGAACATTTTTTGTAGATGATTCATTATCAGGAAGGTTCATAAAATTAATTTTCTATTCTGTCAATTATATTGCAGATGTTTGGTTAAATGATAAATATGTTGGTTATCACGAAGGAGGTTATACATCTTTTGCATTCGATGTAACAGATAAAATTAATTACGGTGGATTAAATTATATAGCTGTTCGTGTTGATAATCCTAAATGGGGAACACGTAAAGATATAGTTCCTTTCACAGAATGTGATTGGTTTAATTACACAGGAATAATTCATGATGTTTATCTCGAAGTAAGTAATCCAATTTCTGTAATACGAACTAATATTGTCCCTCTGAATTTAGATGGAAATATTGAAACTACAATTGTTTTATCAAATAAAAATAAAGAAGCAAAGACTTTTTCATTATCGATTGAAGTTTATGAAGCTAATGTAACAGAAAACAATATAACTTCTGAATTTGCTGCCGACTTAATTGGAAATTCAATTTCAGTTGAAGGAACAGCTCAAACAACAATCAATATTCCATCGGATTCTTTTACAGTATGGCAGACAAAGTTGAAAATTAATAATCCAAAACTCTGGTCAATGAAAGAACCTAATCTTTATGTGATAAAGGTAAGTCTCCTAAGTGATGGAAAAATTCTTGATGAATATTATACTCAGTTTGGGATTAGAAAGATTGAAACAAGGGGAAATAAACTTATATTAAATAATAGAATAGTTTTTTTGCCTGGTGTGGCAAGACATGAAGACCATCCAACTTACGGCAGAAGCATTCCAAAAGAAATTATTTTTTCTGACCTTCAAACGGTAAAATCTCTTAATGCAAAATTCTTAAGAACTGCTCATTATCCAAATCATTTATATACTTATTTAATTGCAGATAGAATTGGTTTATCGATAATGGAAGAGATTCCGGTTTGGTGGTTCGACAATGCAGAAGAATGGCAAATCCAAAATAATCAACGTCATATTCATGAACAGATGTTCAGAGAAATGGTTTTTCGAGATTTTAATAGACCATCTATTATAATGTGGAGTACTTCAAATGAGTGTAAAGAAACAACGAACAGATTGATATACAATAACAGAATTAAAGATGACATAAAAAATAATTATCCCGATGGCAGACTAATAACTCAATCTGCAGCAGCAAATAATCCTGGTTATGATGATTTAACTCAATCTCCCTTAGATGCTCCCGGCTGGACAATGTACTTTGGGATTTTTTATGGAAAGACTTTTGATTATTACGGCGGAACAGTAAAATTTCTTCTCGATGCAAAAAATTATTATTCAACAAAACCAATTATTGATACAGAATTTGGATATTGGTCAAGAGAAGATGGAACCGAAGAACAAACTCAACTAAAAGTTCTTAATGAAACTTTCAAAGCATTCAGATTCTTTTTGCCGTATGACGAATCTGGTAAATTAAACGAACAGAGTGGATGTTTAGCAGCAACAACATGGTGGACAGTATTTGATTGGTATCAGAATAAAACTGGTGGATGGCAAACTATGGGTTTGTATTCAATGGACAGAAAAACTGCAAAACCAGTTGCAAATGCACTTAAATCACTTTATGCACCTTTTTATAATTTAGATGGAATTATAACAGATATGAAAGAAAAAGATGAATTGAAAATTCCAGATGAATATCGGCTTTATCAAAATTATCCCAATCCATTTAATCCAAGTACAACAATATGCTTTACGTTACCCGAAGCAAGTTTTGTAACATTAAAGATCTATGACATATTAGGAAGAGAAGTTGCAACTCTAATAAACGAATACAAAGAAGCTGGGAATTATGATGTTCAATTTTCAATAAACAATTATCAATTATCAAATAGAACAATCACAAGCAATGAATATTCTTCTGGAGTATTTATCTATACTCTAAGAACGAACAAATTTTTTGAAGCTAAGAAGATGATTTTATTAAAATGAAGGGAAGGAAATTTGAATGAAAAAATTAATCTTCTTTTACTTTATATTTTTAACTTTTTCATATGCGCAACTAATTCCAGTTCCTGAAACAGGTTGTTACCACGCTGCATTTACGGGAAATAATACACACAAAGAATTTGTTGACCTTGCTAAAAAAGAAATTGCAATAGAAATGTTCTTCACTGGTTGGCCGAGTAACAAAGTTCCAGATTTTCCGCTTATAAAATGTAATGAAATTGTATCGAATGGTTCGGTTCCGCATATAACCTGGATGCCTCAAGTTTCTGGCTCTCCATATCCGCTTGATGGAATTATTAATGGCAGTTATGATAATTACATAAGAGGTTATGCAAAACAAGTAAAAAATTTTGGTAAGCCACTTTTCATAAGATTGGGACATGAATTTAATGGAGATTGGTATACATATGGCGGAGCTAAAAATGGAGGTGGAACAAAAAATGGCTTTGGCGACCCGAATAAACCGGATGGTCCTGAAAGATTCATAGCAGCATATAAAAGAGTTCATGATTTATTCAAAGAAGAAGGTGTGAATAATGTTGTCTGGATTTGGTGTCCAAACAATGGAAGTTCTCCAAATGAAAGTTGGAATGTTCCAGAAAATTATTATCCAGGTGATGATTATGTAGATTGGATTGGTTTCGATGGATATAATTTTGGAAGAACTCAAAGCTGGTCTGGCTGGATAGAATTTTTTGATATTTATTCTGGTCTTTATCAAAAATTTGTTAGCTATAACAAACCATTGATGATTGCCGAATTTGCATCGGTTGAAATTGGTGGCAGTAAATCTGAATGGATTCGAAAAGCATATTCAATCTATTTAAAATATTCATTTCCCAAAATCAAAGCAGTTACATGGTTCCATATAAGAAAGTATGAAGGTACTGTTGATACTGACTGGCGAATTAATTCTTCTGAACTTTCGTTAAAAGCTTATCAGGATGCAATTGCAGACCCATATTATTTACCAAGTATTATAAACACTAACATTGAAGAAGAAAAAATTTTAAATAAAAATTTTATACTCGAACAAAATTATCCCAATCCATTTAATCCAAGCACAACAATATGCTTTTCGTTACCTGAAGCAAGTTTTGTAACATTAAAGGTCTATGACATATTAGGAAGAGAAGTTGCAACTCTAATAAACGAATACAAAGAAGCTGGGAATTATGATGTTCAATTTTCAATAAACAATTATCAATTATCAAATAGAACAATCACAAGCAATGAATATTCTTCTGGTGTATTTATCTATACTCTAAGAACGAACAAATTTTTTGAAGCTAAAAAAATGATTTTACTAAAATAAAAAGTAAAAATCCCCCCTCGGCAATTATTGTACTTCAAATTAAAGTATCACTGCTTTGCTTATTAAAATAATAATCAGAACTTATCAAATTAATAAGCAATCGATTACTGAATTTTAGCTTTATATTTGAAAAGGAATCCATTTCTAAATTTTCTATTGGTATTTTATTTGTAATATGTTTTGGCTTGTTACTAAGATAGCATGAATTTTAATGCAAAAATTTTTATTTAATTCTTTGATTGAAGTATATATTTTAACTCATCCTAAACAATTTGAGTTTGTCCCATGAAAAAAATCTTACTATTAATTTTGCCCTTTCTTTGCCTGTATACCTCTGTAAAAGCTGATTTTGAATTTATAGGTGAAATAAAGAATTATAAAGTATTTGATAATCGCATTGAATTTAAGCTTACCAATGCAAAATTTAATTTGTATGTAATTGACAAAAATATTGTAAGATTTCGATTTACAAATCAAAAAGACTTTTCTTTAGCACCTTCTTATGGTATTATTTACTCCTTGCCTGAAAAATCACAATTCGAGGTAATTGAACAAAAAGAAAAATTAATTGTGAAAACAGGCGAACTTCAAATTAACATTTCCAAGAATCCATGCAGAGTTTCGATTTATGATTCTGAAAATAATTTAATAAATGCAGATGAAGAAAGTTTTGGTGTAGCGTTTGACAATGACGAAGTGAGATGCTTCAAAAAACTTTTTAATAATGAAAGATTTTATGGGCTTGGTGAAAAATCGGACGACCTCTTAAAAAACGGCAAGCAGTATACATTATGGAATTCTGATTTTCCAGCATACACAAGCAGGAATGATGAACTTTATCAATCTATTCCATTTTTCATTGGAATAAAAAATTATAAAGCATATGGAATTTATTTTGATAATTCTTATAAGTCATATTTTAATTTTGGTGCAAGCAATAATCGTTTCTACTGGTTTGGTGCTGAACAAGGAGAGATGGATTATTATTTTATTTATGGACCTGATATTAAAAGAGTAATTTCTGATTACACAAAATTAACAGGAAGAATTATACTCCCTCCTTTGTGGGCACTCGGTTACCAGCAAAGCAGATATAGTTATTATCCAGAATCAACAGTAAGAACAATAGCTAAATCATTTAGAGAAACAAAATTTCCTTGTGATGTTATTTATCTTGATATTCACTACATGGATGGCTATCGTGTATTTACATGGAACAAAGAAAGATTTCCAGAACCAGAAAAATTACTCTCCGAATTAAAATCACTCGGATTTAAAGTTGTAACAATAATTGACCCAGGAGTAAAAGCCGATACAAATTATTTTGTAGCGAAAGAAGGAATTAAGAATGATTTATTTGCTAAATATCCAGATGGAACATATTATCAAGGTGAAGTATGGCCTAGCTGGTCTTTCTTTCCTGATTTCACTAAAGAAGCAACAAGAATATGGTGGGGTGAAAAATTACGTGATTGGTTAAAATATGGCGTAGAAGGAATATGGAATGATATGAACGAACCTGCTGTGTGGGGACAAAATTTTCCCGACATAGTATTATTCGATGATAATGGCTATTATGCTTCTCATAAAAAAATTCATAACGTTTATGGTCTTTCAATGGCTCGTGCTACTTACGAAGGGTTGAGAAAACATTCTGACAAAAGACATTTTATTCTTACTCGTGCCGGTTTTTCTGGAATTCAAAGATATGCAGCTGTATGGACTGGCGATAATATTGCTAATGATGAACATCTCTATCTTGCCTGTACTATGTCTATTAATATGGGTTTAAGTGGTGTCCCTTTCATTGGTTCAGATGTAGGTGGTTTTATTGGCGAGCCCTCAGATAATTTGCTTGTTCGTTGGTATCAATTAGGAGCTTTTACGCCTTTCTTTAGAGCACATTCTTCAATTGATACTCGCTTTCGTGAACCATTTCATTTAAGTGAATTTGTAAATGTTCATATAAAAAATGCCATTGAATTAAGATATAAACTGCTTCCTTTCTGGTATAATGAATTTTATAATTCTTCTATATCAGGTCTGCCTATAATGAGAGCTATGTTTATAAATTTTCAAAATGATGAAAATTGTTATTATCACGATGCTCAATATCAATATATGGTAGGAGAAAATTTGCTTGTTGCTCCAGTATTAAATTCATTTGATAAATTTAAAAAATTATATCTGCCAAAAGGTAAATGGTATGATATTGATGAAAATAAAATTGTTGATGGAGGAAATTGGATAGTAAAAGAAGTGCCCATTAATAAAATTCCAATTTTCTTAAAAGAAGGTGGAATTATACCACTTCAAAAAGTTCTGAATTATGTTGGTGAAAAAACAATTGATTCACTTGAATTTATGATTTTCCCTTCCGCTTATTCTGAATATAATTTTTATGAAGATGATGGGATTACATATGAATACGAAAACGGGAAATTTACATTAACAAAATTTTCTGTTATGCAAAATTCTAAATCAATTAAAATGACTGTCGAAAAAATTAAAAATGATTATCAAAGTAGTGTTAAAAAGTATACTTTAACTTTTGTAGGCACAAACTCTCCGAATAAAGTTTTATTGAATGGAAAGGAAACAAAAAATTATTCTTATGAAAATAAAATGCTGAAAATAATTACAGCTTCTAATGAACTGAAAACATTGGAATTAATTTTTTAGGAATTAGATGAAACAAATAATTATTAAATACTTGATGCTTTGGAGTTTTATTTTCTGTAATCTTATTGCCCAGTCAAATTTTTATGAACCTCCTCAGTGGGCAAAAGAAGCTGTATGGTATCAAATTTTTCCAGAAAGATTTTTTAATGGAGATAAAATCAACGATCCCAAACCAATAGATATAAAAGGTGCTTGGCCATATTTTGTCCCTGATGATTGGCAAATTCATCCCTGGACTTCTGATTGGTATGAAATGCAATCGTGGGAAATAAATACTGGAATGGATTTCTACAGAAATGCTGGCTTGAGAAGATATGGCGGCGATTTACAGGGAATTATTGACAAACTTGATTATTTAAAAGAGCTTGGAGTTAACGCAATTTATCTCAATCCAATATTCGAATCTCCATCACTCCACAAATATGATGCTTCGATGTATCATCATATCGATAATAATTTTGGACCAGACCCGGAAGGTGACAGGAAAATTTGGGAAAGTGAAAATCCTGCTGACCCAAATACTTGGCAGTGGACTTCAGCTGATAAGCTTTTCTTGAATCTAATCAAAGAAGCTCATAAGCGTAATATTAAGATTATTATTGATGGAGTGTTTAATCATACTGGCACAACTTTCTGGGCTTTTCAAGATATTGTAAAGAACCAACAGAACTCCCCTTATAAAGATTGGTACACAATAAAGAAATTTGATGACCTATCAACTCCTGAAAATGAATTTGACTATCAAGGCTGGTATGGTGTAAAAGATTTGCCTGAAATTAGAGAAGATGAAAATGGAATTGTTGAAGGTCCAGCAAATCATATTCATGAAATAGTAAAAAGATGGATGGACCCAAATAAAGATGGCAATCCTGAAGATGGAATTGATGGCTGGAGACTTGATGTGGCAGAAATGGTCAATCATAAATTCTGGCAAAAATTTAGAAGCTGGGTTCGTGAGATTAATCCAGAAGCGTATCTTGTCGGAGAAGTATGGTGGAAAGACTGGCGGAATGATGAAATGTATAATGCATCTCCCTGGTTAAGATATGAATTTGATGCAGTTATGAATTATAGATTTACACGCGCCGTCAAAAATCTAATCTTTTCAAAAAAATATTTTACTGGTGTTAAAGGTTTTATTGATACAATCAAAACAATGATGAATCAATACGGAGAGAATTATTATGTGATGATGAATTTACTTGGGAGTCACGATACAGAAAGATTAGCATCATTGATAGTCAATCCGGATAATTTATATGACCACAATGGAAATCCAGGACAAAATCCTGAATTTGATGTAAGAAAACCGAATGAAGAAGAACGTAAAAAACAAAAATTAGCTGTTGCAATTCAATTTACACTACCTGGTGCACCGCATATTTATTATGGTGATGAAGCAGGAATGTGGGGAGGTGACGACCCCGACTGCCGTAAACCAATGGTATGGAAAGAATTTAAATATGATATCGAAATTTCACATCCACTCGGTAAACCAAGACCTCAAGACAGTGTTTATTTTGATCAAGATATTTTTAATTGGTATAAAAAGTTAGCTTCGATAAGAAATAGTAATAAAGTATTGTCCTTAGGGAAAGTTTACTTTGATGATTCACAAAGTCAAAATTTATTGATTTACAAAAGAGAACTTGATGATAAAATAATTTTAGTAGTTGCTAATATTGATTCAAAAGAAGTTAGTGTTGATTTAGGTTCAATTTCATTTTATAAGGAGAGAAACAATTGGAAAGATTTATTAACAAATAGAATGTTTTCTAATAAAAGTTACACATTGAAGCCCTATGAAGTTATTATACTGAATTAATTTTATGACAGCATTAATAAAATATAAATACATTTTAATTATTACTGCATTGCCAATAATTCTTTCATTTAGATTTTATGAAAATGAAATACTGGCTGTAGTTGGCAATCATAAAATTTATGTAAATGATTTTAAAACAAGATACGAAGAATACCTGCTTGCATCAGGAATTAAAGACAATATTGTAACGCGCCGTTCCATTCTTCAGAATATGATTAACGAATTGCTTCTTTATTACTATGATGATAATAAAAATATTTTC
>JARYLX010000107.1 GCA_029907415.1 Melioribacter sp. | reverse complement strand
TAAAAACTCTTAATGAATTGAAATGAAAATTTCCATAATCACAGAAGGTTTTCAGAATACTGGATATGGTCATATAACAAGATGCCTCTCTCTTTATCAAGCTTTTGAAGAAAAAAATATTTATCCAACTCTATACATTAATGGCGATGAGAAGGCAAAAAATTTTTTAGCAAACACAAATTATAAATTGATTAACTGGCTTAGTCATCCTGCAGCATTAATAAAAGAAATAATTAACAGCGACATACTTATTGTTGATTCATATCTTGCAAGTAAAGAATTTTACGATAACCTTTCAAAATTTTGCAAGATAATTTTAATAATCGATGATTATATGAGAGTCGATTATTCAAGCGGAATAATTTTAAATGGAACAATAAATGCAGAATCATTTCCATATCCACATAAATCAAATTTAGAATACTTACTTGGTACTAAGTTCATTCCAATACGAAAAGAATTCTGGAATGTCAGTCAAAGAAAATTTAACCGGGAATTAAAATCAATTTTGATAACCTATGGCGGTCAGGATATTCGTAATTTAACTATACCAACATTAAAAGCCATATATGATTTTAGTTCTGAGATTAATTTAAAAGTTGTATTTGGCAATAAAGATGAAGATGAAATTAATAAGCTAAAAGATAAATTTAGATTTGCAGAGTTTTATCATTCATTATCTGCAAATGAAATGAAAGAATTGATGATGAATTGTGATATTGCAATTGCCGCAGCAGGACAAACACTTTATGAACTTGCTGCAACAGGCACTCCAACCATCGCAGTAGAAGTAGCTGAAAATCAAAAGAACAATATTTTAGGATGGCACAAAGCCGGTTTTATTATCGAACCAATTTCTTATAGCGATATAAATTTCACAAAAAAGATTATTGACCAGATTGAAAAACTAAAATCAATAAGAGTAAGAAAAAAAATAAGCAGTATTGGAAAAACTAAAGTTGATGGACAAGGAAGTAGAAGAGTGGTAAATTATTTGATCGAAAAATATTGTCAACTGGAAGAATTTTATTTAAGAAAAGCAACATTTAATGATTCTAAAATAGTCTTTGAATTATCAAACGACCCAATTGTTCGCAGTCAATCAATTAATAAAAATTTTATACCTTGGGATGAACATTTAAAATGGTTCGAGAATAAAATAAACGACAAAAATTATTTATTCCTTCTTGCTTTCGATAAAAGTGATAATTTTATTGGTCAAATTAGATTTCAAATTGAAGACGACTCAGCTACTGTAAGCATAAGTATTACAGAAAAATTCAGAGGAAAAGGTTTATCAAAAAAAATAATTATCGAAGGATGTAAAAAAGTTTTTAATGAGTTTAATAACATTAAAAAAATTTTTGCATATATTTTGCCAGAGAATATAGCTTCAATAAATGGATTTAAATCTGCTGGTTTTAAATTCGTAAAGGAAGAAATGATTAATAACGAAAAATATTTAAAATTCATTTTAGAAAAAGATTGATATGAAAATTGCAAACATCAACTTAACAGAAAAAGTTTTTATAATTGCTGAACTCTCTGCAAATCATCAACAAAACTTTGATATTGCAGTTGAATCAATCAAAACAATTAAAGAATGCGGTGCTGATGCTGTAAAACTGCAAACTTACACTCCTGATACAATAACTATAAACTGCGATAATGAATATTTCCAAATAAAGCAGGGAACTATCTGGGATGGAACTACTCTTTATCAACTTTATCAAAAAGCTTATACACCATGGGACTGGCAGCCTAAATTAAAAAAGATTGCAGAAGAACTTGGTTTAATTTGTTTTTCAACACCTTTTGATAAAACTGCAGTTGATTTTCTTGAAGAGATGGATGTTCCCGCATACAAAATTGCTTCCTTTGAAATTGTTGATATACCATTAATTGAATACGCTGCTTCAAAAGGGAAACCAATTATAATTTCAACTGGAATTGCTACAGAAGAAGAAATTAAAGAAGCTGTTGATGCTTGCAAAAGAATGAATAATAACCAGATTGCCTTATTGAAATGCACATCTGAATATCCAGCTCCAATTGAAGATGCTAATTTGAACACAATTCCTTTATTGAAAGAAAAATTTAATACAGTTGTTGGATTATCAGACCATACATTAGGAACAGTTGTGCCGGTTGCTGCTGTAGCTCTTGGTGCAAAAATTATTGAGAAACATTTTATACTTGATAAAAATCTTGGCGGACCAGATGCTTCATTTTCTTTAGAACCTCATGAATTCAAAAAAATGGTTGATGAAATCAGACAGGTTGAAAAAGCTCTTGGAAAATCATCCTTTGAACTTAATGATAAAATTAAAAAGAGCAGAACATTTGCAAGGTCTTTATTTGCAGTAAAGGATATTAAAGCAGGAGAGCAATTAACAGAAGAAAATATTAAATCAATTCGACCTTCTTATGGATTACCACCAAAGTATCTCAAAGATATTTTAGGTAAAAAGGCAAGAACCGATATTAAAAAAGGAACACCATTAAACTGGGATTTAATTGAGTAAATATTAGTTTAAGAGAAAATTTATTAGAGATATTTACTAAACTATTTTTATTAATTTAGTTATAAATAAAACATATTTATATGTATTTATAAATATTATGCGCTTAAAAAAAGAAAATATTGAAATTATAAAAACACTTGCGAAAAAATATTTTGGTGAGGATGCTAAAGTATACTTATTTGGTTCTCGTATAGATGATAATAAAAAGGGTGGGGATATAGACTTATACATAGAGACTGATGTTAAAGATAATATCATCGAAAAAAAAATTAAGTTAATAGGAGAACTTCATAAGGAATTAGGAGAACAAAAAATTGATATTGTAATAAATAATTTTACTCATAATAAAATTATATATCAGATTGCGAAAGAAGAGGGTATCCCTCTATGAAAAAGAATGAGTATATTTTAAATTCCGTAATAACAGAATGCTATAGACACCAAAGAAGAATGCAATTTGCATTTAATAAACTGAAATTATTGCTCCCTTTTACAACTGATAAGTTATCCAAACTTACTGATAACGAAATTGCTCTCTTAGACCAATTAATATACAGATTTACAAAACTTCAAGATGTCATAAGTAATAAGCTTTTTAAGTGTGTATTAATTATGCTAGATGAAGATGTAATTAATAAATCCCAAATTGACATATTTAACAGATTGGAACAACTTGAAAATTATTAATGACTATGATAGATGGAAAAGTTTAAGGGACTTAAGAAATGAGTTAACACATGAGTACGGCGAAAATGATAGTGAAACGGTGGAAAAATTAAATTTGTTGTTTACTAAAATACCTGAGCTAGAAAGTTATTTAATTGATATTGTAAATTACCTCAACTATAAAGGATTTTATCGTTAATAAAGACAAAAGAAATATTAATAATTAAAATGCACTTATTAATCAAAAATAAGATTATGAAAACTCATAAAGAATAATAAAATGGTTTACTATTATTTTTACAAAACATTAGAAAATAGCTTATAATGAACAAACAGAACTATCCTTGTAATATTTCTGCCATAGTTCAGGCACGAACTGGGTCAACACGTCTGCCAAACAAAATTTTTAAGGAACTTTGTGGTAAGCCAATTTTATGGCATGTTATAAATAGACTTTCATATTCTAAACTTATTAGCCAAATTATTATTGCCACAACTATTCTACCCGAAGATGATACGATTGAAGAGTTTTGTAAAATAAATAATATTCTTTTCTATCGCGGGAGCTCTGATGATGTTTTATCACGATATTATGAAACTGCAAAGAAATTTAACGCAGAAATCATAATTAGAATTACTTCTGATTGTCCTGTAATTGACCCACAAATAATTGATAAGATGATAAATAACTTTTTTGATTTTTATGATAAAGAAAAAATTGATTACATGAGCAATACAATTATTAGAACATTCCCGCGCGGACTCGATGCTGAAATTTTTCCTTTTAATGTCTTAGAAAAAACTCATCTCGAAGCAAAACAAAATTACGAACGAGAACATGTTACTCCTTATATCTATCAACATCCTGAAATTTTTAAGATAAAAAACTTTGCATGTGAAAAAGATTATTCATTTCACAGATGGACAGTTGATACAATTGAAGATTTTGAACTGATTGAAAAAATTTATGAATCTCTTTACAAAGAAAATGATATTTTTTATTTCGAGGATATATTAAAATTGTTCGAAAAATATCCTGACTTAGTAAACATAAATAAAGATATAAAACAAAAGCAGCTGAATGATTAAAAATATTAATCTTGAATGTTAGACTTCTTTTAACTTTTCTGTTTTATCAGCAATCTTTAATTTCTCAATCAATTCATCTAATTCTCCGTCGAGGATATTGTCAAGATTATAAAGAGTTAAGCCGATGCGATGGTCTGTAACTCTATTTTGGGGGAAATTATAAGTGCGAATTTTATCACTTCTATCACCTTTCCTAACCATTGATTTTCTTTGTGCTGCAATTTCATTCATTTGTTCTGCCATTTTCAAATCATATAATCGAGCTTTGAGAACTTTCATTGCTTTCTGGCGATTTTTTAACTGTGAGCGTTCATCCTGACATTGAACTACAATTCCAGTAGGTATGTGAGTAATTCGTATTGCAGTTTCAACTTTATTTACATTCTGACCTCCTGCACCACCGCTTCTATAAACATCAATTCTCAAATCATTCGGGTCTATATCAATTTCAATATCTTCTACTTCAGGAAGAATAACAACTGATGCAGCAGATGTATGAATACGGCCGCTTGCCTCTGTTACAGGAACTCTTTGAACACGGTGAACACCGCTTTCATACTTCATATCACCATAAACACCATCTCCAGAAAGTGAGAAAACAACTTCCTTAATTCCACCAAGTCCAGTTTCACTTAAATCAATTAATTCTTTTTTCCAGTTTCGTTTTTCTGCATATCTCGAATACATTCGATAAAGGTCTGCAGCAAACAATCCTGCTTCTTCTCCTCCTGTTCCAGCTCTAATTTCAACTATTACATTTTTATCATCATCAGGGTCTTTGGGAACCAAAAGTATTTTTATCTTTTCTTCGAGTTCTGCTAATTTTCTGTATAAATCTTTTAATTCACTTTCTGCTAATTCAACAAGTTCTTTATCATCAGATGTGTTAATAATTTCCTGATTGCCAACAATATGCCTCATTAATTCTTCGTATTCATTAAATGCTCTTACAATCTCTTCGAGTTCTCGTCTTTCTTTATTTAATGAAATCATTCGTGACTGATCCGAAATAATATTCGGGTCAGCAAGTTGTTCATTAATTTCGCTGTATTTTTCTTTTATTGATTTTAATTTTTCGTAAAGTTCCATAAAACCCTGAGAAAAACTATTCAAATATACAAAAAGTTTTGAATGCTTTAATTACTTACTTATAAAATTTCATTCTTTATTAAGTTTTTTTCTTTCTAAGAGGCAGAACCGCTATCTCTTTTCTCATATCAAAATATTTCGGATATGGTTTTAATTTATCAATGCTTTCTTGAGATGTATCAAACAACAAATTCAATGCTTCGTCAATATCTAAAAGCACAGGCATTCGATTATGAAAAGGTTCAATAAATTTATTTGGAGTTGTTGTTATGATTGAAACCGAAAGATTATCCTCTTTATCTTTATAAATAATTCCAGGGACAAAGAAATATTCTTCGTTATAAATATAAATTCTGTGTTGCACCTTTTTCCCATTGACTTCAATCCACTCATAAAAACTTGTCATAGGCACAAGACATCTATTGTTCATAAATAAATCGTTCCAGAATTTCTTTTCTTTTATTGTTTCCATTCTTGAATTGACAATTGTAGGTTTGTCCTTTGAAAATTTAATGCCCCAGTTGATTAGACTAATTTGCAATTTATTTCCTTCTCTATAGATACAAAGAATTTTATCATTTGGACGAATATTTTCCTTCTTAAATGTTTCGGTAAGTGAAGATGCATCAACATCATATTTTCTTTCCAGTATTTTCTGAATTAATATTGCGGCTTCAACCTTTGATTCAAATCCATAACACATAATTTTATCCTACAGCTAAAAATTAGAAAGTTTTATTAAGTTCTCTCATATAATTTAAATATTCAAGCTGCACTTCGAGAGATGGTATGATTTCGTTTCTCTTAAAATTAATTTCTTGAGAAAGCATTTTCATCAATTTATCTATTGCATCAAACATATTAATCATATAAAAATCTGTATCACGAAGGTAATGAATTAATTTCAATGTTCTAAATGCATCAAACCAGTAAAGCTTTTGTTTCTGAATTTGTTCATCATTCTTTGAATTCTTAAAAATGTTTTTCATTGCTTTATCAAAAGAATTTATATTTAGAAATTCTTTCAATCGAATATGAATTTTTTCTGCTTGATTCAAATAGTAATTTTCGTCCATTAAATTTTCAGAATGAAAAATATCAAGCCATTTTTTCAGAATGTTAAAGCTTTCGGGATGATATAAATAATATTCATTCTCAGAACCTTGCAAGAATTTACTTATCCGCTTACCTGTTCCAAATGGAACACGCAAAGAAATTCTGCTTGAAGGATATACTGTTGTTGTATTGATTTGATGAATTGAAGTTATCTTTGCCAATTTTTCAAGAAAGTAAAAATCTTCGCCTGCTTTTCTTTTATTCATTCCTCCTGCTTTGCAATAACTTTCGACATCGCACACAATTGTTGATCCAATTGTTTGATAAGCATAACGTGAGCCTGCATATTTCAATCCTGTTACATAATATCTCAAAAACAATTCATAACAAATTATTGCAAGTTTTTCTTTTTTATTTTCCGGTAAAATATGCTCATAATAAACATAAGCTGCGTTATAGCTTTTTTGATTGAAAGTATTAATAATTGCATCTAAATAATTTTTACCAACAATACAGTCTGCATCAAGGCATATCAATATTTTTTTTCGATTACTTTTATAATTAAAAACTTCTAATGCTAAATCCATCCCGATTTTTCTTGCCAGACCTACGCCAGCTTCTTTATCTAAAAGTGCTTTATTTTCACTTGAAGCATCAACAATGCCAATTTTAATTCCTTTCTCGTAAATTTTTTTTGTAAAATCATCATTACTTCTTTTGTTGATTAAATTTCTAAGAAACACAATGGTTTTTCTATTATCTTCCTTAATGTCCTGATTGCAATTTTCAGGATTATTGATTACAAAAAGAAATAGTGTTTCATTAAAATAAATCGTATCGTTTTCCGATATTGAGTTTAATAAATTTATGATATTTTCATATTCTTTTATTGCAGGAATAACAACTACATTATTAATATTTTTCAAATCTTCAGCTTCAATACTCCATTTATCGGATGAATGTTTTCCCAAGTAAGATAAAACAAAGGTTGGTAATTTTTTTTCAAATGGTTTATTCATGAGAAATAATTTTCTGAAATTATTTTTTCAGCAGCTTTGTAATCTGCACCATCAATCCAGTGAATTTTAATTCCTTCTCTTTCCATCTTTCTAAACCATGTCATTTGTCTTTTTGCAAACTGATGAATTGCACTGTTAAGTTTCTGAAACATATCGTTGTAATTAAGTTCGCATTTAAGATACATGCCAATATATTTATATTCGAGTCCAAAAAATTCTAATTTGTCGAATGTGATACCATCTGCAACAAGTTTTTCGACTTCTTCAATCATTCCATTTTCAAGTCTGTGTTTAAGTCTGCTTGTAATTCTTTCTTTAACTTTTTCTCTATCGAGATAAATTCCTATTGTTAATGAATTTATTTTAGGGTTCTCCGTTAGAGAGCCCATCTTCTCTTCTGCAATAATTATTGCTTTTATTATCCTATCTTTTATAATTAAATCAGTTGTATTATGAAGTTTTGGATTAACCTTTTTAAGTCTCTCTCTTAATTGTTCGATACTCAATTTATTGAGCTCATCATATTTTTGTTTATTGAATTCTACCTTGTTCAGTTTATATCCTTTTAAAATTGCATGAAGATATAAACCAGTTCCTCCAACAAGAAACGGTATTTTATTTCTTGAATTAATTTCTTGAAAAGTTTTATAAAAATGTTGTGTAAAAAGGAAAAGATTAAATTCTTCTGAAGGTTCAACAATATCTATTAAGTGGTATGGAATTTTTTTCCCGTCAACTATGTAATCATCTAAATCTTTTCCTGTGCCAATATTCATTCTTTTATAAACCTGGCGGGAATCTGCAGAAATTATTTCTCCATCAAACCTGTTGGCCAATAATGCAGCTAATCTTGTTTTTCCAACAGCAGTTGGACCTAAAATTGTAATTAAATTATAATTCATAAAATGAAATTAACTCAATCAAAATCTTCAATCACAAAATCATTTTATAAAACAGTTACAGTCGGAAGAGTAATAACAAAAGTTGCTCCTTCACCAAGTGAACTCTGGACTTCAATTTTCCCACCGTGTGCTTCAACAATTTGTTTTGTAATAGATAATCCCAAACCTGTTCCTTCTTTTTTCCCTTGAGTGAAAAATGGTTCAAAAATTTTTTCTTTAAGGCTTTCAGCAATGCCGAGACCTGTATCGCTAAAAAGTATTTTTACTTTCTTATCTTTTTCTTCTTTTTTTGTAGAAATTGTAATTGTTCCGCCATCGGGCATTGCATCACAAGCATTTTTAATTAAGTGCATATAACACTGATAAAATTCTTTGACATCAAGTTTTACATTTACATCTTTATCAAATTCATTAACAATTTTACAATTGCGCGATTCCACATAAGTTTCAATTCGTGTTGAATAGTCTGTCAATGTTTTATTAAGACTTACAGTAATGGTTCTTAAAATTGTTTTTCCTTCTGAATAGCTTGAAGTAGTTTGAACTAAATCAGCTACATGATTTAATTGTTCGAGCAGCATATCAACAATTTGAACATTATCGGGAGATAAATTTTTATTCTTCAAATGTTCTGCATAACGCTTGCTTACAAGAATCGGTTTTTTAATATCCTGGATTAAAAAATTAGCCATCTTGCCAAGTGATTGAACTCTTTCAGCCTGCAATAATTTTTCTACAAGTTCTGCATTTTGAAGAGCAATTGCAGAATGTATTGACATTGCATTTAGAAGTTCTTCATCATACTTAGAGAATTCGCCTTTCTTGCTGTTTAATAACTGAAGAACACCAATTATTTCTCCCTTTTTATTTTTAATAGGGAATGTCAAAGCATTTTTAGTTTCGTAACCACTTGCTTTGTCAAAATCGGAACGATACCTTGAATCTTTAGATACATCTTTTATATTCAGTATTTCTCCAGTTCTGGCAACATAGCCCGCCATACCTTCGCCAATTTTTAATCTTATCTCTTTAATTTCCGAACCCATTGCTATCAAAGACC
>JARYLX010000106.1 GCA_029907415.1 Melioribacter sp. | reverse complement strand
CGAAGCCAAACAACACGGATTTTCTGATAGACAAATTGCAAATATCTTAAATAAAGATGCTCATGATATTTATTTGCTCAGAAGAAGATATAATATAAAACCTTATATTCAGCATATTGACACACTTGCAGCTGAATATCCAGCTAAAACTAATTATCTGTATCTCACTTATAATTGTTCGTCTCATGATTTTGATTTCAAACTTAAGAATAGCATAATCATTCTTGGTTCAGGACCATATCGAATAGGAAGCTCCGTAGAATTTGACTGGTGTTGTGTTAATACTGTAAAGACATTACGAGAAATGAATCATAAAACTGTAATGATTAATTGCAATCCCGAAACAGTAAGTACAGATTATGATCAATCTGACGCCCTCTTTTTTGAAGAACTGACAACAGAAACTATCTGGGAAATTTATGATGCCATTAAAGCTAAAGGTGTAATAGTATCAATGGGAGGCCAAACCCCCAATAATCTTGCATTAAAACTTCATAATATAGGTATAAAAATTTTAGGAACTTCTCCAAAATCTATTGATACTGCTGAAGACAGAAGTAAATTTTCAGCATTATTAGATCAACTTGGAATTGAACAACCAGAATGGAGTAAATTAAATACAATTCAGGATGCTCTGAATTTTGCCAATAAAGTTGGTTACCCTGTGCTTGTTAGACCATCTTATGTTCTTAGTGGTGCTGCAATGGCAATTGCAACCGATGATGTTGAACTTACAAGATTTCTTCAAAAAGCTGTTGATGTATCACCCGAACATCCTGTTGTGATTTCAAAGTTTCTTGTGAATGCAAAAGAACTTGAGTTTGATGCTGTAGCTCAAAATGGAGAAATAATTTGTTCTGCAATTTCTGAGCATGTTGAAAATGCTGGCGTTCATTCAGGTGATGCAACATTAGTTCTGCCTGCTCAAAGAACTTATCTAGAAACAATGAGACAGATTAAAAAATTTTCTGCAGCAATTGCCAAAGCATTAAATATCAATGGACCATTTAATATTCAATTTCTTGCTAAAGACAATAAAGTAAAAGTAATAGAATGTAATTTAAGAGCTTCTCGAAGTTTTCCATTTGTATCAAAAACATTAAAGAAGAATTTTATTGAATTAGCAGCAAAAGTTATCGTAGGTAAAAAAGTTGAAAAGGAAGATGACCATACATTTAATTATGATTATGTTGGAGTTAAAGCTCCCGAATTTTCTTTCACTCGTCTTGAAGGAGCAGACCCAACTACAGGTGTAGAGATGGCATCAACTGGAGAAGTTGCCTGCCTTGGCAATGATTTTGATGAAGCTTTCTTAAAAGCCTTAACTGCAGTTGGTTATAAATTCCCGATAAAGTCAATATTAATTTCATCAGGTACACTGGAATCAAAAACAGAATTGCTCGAATCAACAAGACAGTTATTAAAAATTGGTGTTAAATTTTATGCAACACCAGGAACAGCAAAATTCATGGAAGCAAATGGAATTCCAGTTGAAACACTTGATTGGCCTCTAAATGGAAAATCCCCAAATGCAGCTGATTATATAAAATCCAGAAAAATTGACCTTGTGATTAATATCCCTAAAAATTACCAGGAAGAAGAATTAACAAATGATTATATAATTCGCCGAACAGCAGTTGATTTCAAAATACCGTTAATTACAAATAGACAACTTGCTATGCGTCTTGCTGAAGCTCTTGTCAATAAGAACCCACTTCAGTTGGAAGCAAAAAGCTGGGATGAATATTAAACTTTTTATTTCTCAGTTTATTTGTTCAGAAATTTTATAAAACTGCACGCAGGTATTTTATTTCTTTTCCAAATTCTCTAACGAAAATTCCCTCTGAAATTAAACGATAATCATAATTTTTTTTGTATTTTTAATTAATAAAAATTATAAAAAAAATTTTTTAATCAATATCTACTGTCCATCTTTTAACCTGTACCTCCGGAATTTATAAAAAGTTATTTGTTCTTTATTTTTTTTCTTTAACAATAGATAAGAAAGGATGCTAATAAATTTTCTTATCGCAGGAGGGAATAATGGCAACAAAACTGCCAAATAATTTGGAAGTAAATTTTAACAAAGAACTTTTTGAATATTTATTTCTTGCTCATCCTTTGCCAATATTGGTTTATGAATTAAAATCACTTACTATTAAAAATGTCAATAAAGCAGCAGTTCAAAAATATGGATACAGCAAAAGAAAATTCCAGAAACTAAAATTGACCGACCTTTATCTTCCGCAAAAATCTCAAACTAAGCCTGCCAGAAAAATCAATAAAGATACTCTCCAGAAGCACAGAATAAAAAATGGAAAAGCTGTAGATGTTCAGATTACAAAAAGTAAAATTGTTTATGAAGGATTAACATGTGAATTAATGATTGTTCAGGATATAACTGAGCATATCAATCTTGAAAATGAACTTATTAAAGCTGAATCTGAATTGAGAACTACATTATACAGTATAGGTGATGGTGTAATTACAACAGATAATCATGGTAAAATTGTGATGATGAATCCGATAGCAGAAAAATTAACTGGCTGGAAAGAGAAAGATGCAAAAGGGAAAAAACTTGAATTAGTTTTTAACATTGTAAATGAATATACAAGAAAGAAAGTTGAAAATCCTGTAAAAAGAGTTTTAAAAGAAGGAATTGTAGTCGGTCTTGCAAATCATACAATCTTAATATCCAAGGATAAAACAGAAAGACCGATACTTGACTGTGGGGCACCAATTAAAGATAAAAAAGGGGAAATTACAGGCGTTGTTCTTGTTTTTAGAGATCAAACAAAAGAACGAGAAGCTCAAAAGAAAATTGAAGAAGCAAAAATTTTTGCAGAAAGTATTATTGCTACAGTAAGAGAGCCCTTGATTGTTCTTGATTCAAAAATGAACGTAATTACAGCAAATCGTTCTTTTTATAATATTTTTAAAACTTCTGAGAAAGATACAATTGGGAAATCATTATATAAACTCGGAAATGGACAATTGAATATCCCGGCTTTAAAATTATTGCTTAAAAATATTCTTCCCTTAAATACTTCTTTTGAGAACTTTGAAGTTCAATACAATTTCCCTCATTTAGGTTTCAAAACAATTCTTCTTAATGCACGAAGAATTTACAGAGAATCAAATAAAACTGATATGATTCTTCTTGCTATTGAAGATATAACAGAAAGAAAAAAAGCAGAAGAAAAAATAAAGAAGTTGAACCGTGTTTATTCAATGTTGTCTGAGGTAAATGAGACAATTGTAAGAATCCGTGAAAAAGAAAAATTATTGAATACAATTACTAAAATAGCAGTTGATAAAGGTGGATTTTCTTTAGCATGGATTAGTATGATTAATACCGAAACAGAAGAACTTAATATTGAAGCAGATTATGGAATGAATGATAATTACAAAGATAGAATATTTGCTGACCTTAATGTAGTAAGCCATAATAAATCTCCAATTAGAAAAGTTTTAAGAACAGGAAAATATTTTATATCAAATAATATTCTTAAAGATAAAAAAATGGGCTTATGCTACAGATTAGCCGCTGATTATGGTTTTAAATCATTTGCAGCTTATCCAATAAGAATGTTTGGGAAAACAATTGGAACATTAAATTTATATTCTATTGAAGAAAAGTTTTTTGATAAAGAAGAAATTGAACTACTCGAGCAACTTTCAATGGATTTATCTTTTGCTCTGGAATATATTGAAGCCGAAAATGAAAGAAGAAAAATTGAAGAGATAATAAAGCAAAACGAAGAAAATTATAATGCTTTAATCGAATCCAGTGAGGATGCTATTTATCTTGTAGATAGAGATTGCCGCTATCTTCACATGAATAAAAGATATTTAACCAGATTAGGAATGAAATTAGAAGAAGTAATTGGTAAACCGTACAGCGAATTTCATACTCTTGAAGGTTCAAAAGAATTTGAAGAAAAGGTAAAAAAAGTTTGTGAATCTGGAATCGCTATTGCTTATGAATATCAGAGCTTTAGAGATGGAAGATATTTTATAAGAACTTTAAGCCCTGTAAAAAATCCTACAACGAATGAGATTTATGCGGTTGTAATAATTTCAAAAGATATTACTCATCTTAAGGAAGTAGAAAAAGCACTGAGAGAAAGTGAAGAACGATTTAGAAATATTTATGAAAGTTTAACAATTGGTGTTTACAGAACAACTCCTGACGGTAAACTTTTGATGGCAAATCCAACATTTTTATCAATGCTTGGGTATGACTCCTTAGAAGAGGCTCAATCTAAAATTATTATGGATGAAGTTTATGCTGAAAAAGGTACTCGTGATTTATTTCTGAGAATAATAATGGAAGAAGGAATAGTTTATGGTTTTGAACAAAAATGGAAAAGAGCAGATGGAAAAATTATTTACATAAGAGAAAATGCAAAAGCATATAAAAATGATGATGGTTCAATAGCATATTTTGAGGGAACAGCAGAAGATATTACAACAAAAAAATTAGCAGAACAAGAATTAATGATTGCCAAAGAAAAAGCAGAGCAGGCGGATAAATTAAAATCCTATTTTCTTGCTCAAATGTCCCACGAAATAAGAACCCCATTGAATGTGATTGTTAGTTTCTGCAACTTAATAAAAGAAGAAACTCAGGATATAATTTCACCTGAATTAAAAGAATATTTTAAAAGTATTGATTTTGCTTCTAAAAGAATAATTCGAACTATTGACTTGGTTTTAAATATGTCTGCTGTTCAATCAGGTGCTTACATCCCAACATATAGTTTCTTTAATCTAAAGGAGAAAATTATTGATAATCTTATGGCTGAGTTTAAAACAATTGCCGAAAATAAGGGATTGACTTTTTATGTTGATTATAAAACTGATAAATTAAGTCTGTTTGCAGATGATTATAGTGTTGCGCAGATTTTCTCGAATTTAATTGATAATGCAATAAAATATACAAACGAAGGTAGTGTTGAAATTGTTGTTGAAAGAAATGAAAATGATAAATTGACAGTGAAAGTAAAAGATACAGGAATAGGAATGAGTGAAGATTTTCTCAACAAGCTTTTTCAACCTTTTACACAGGAAGAACAGGGCTATACAAGAAGATTTGAAGGAAGCGGTTTAGGTCTTGCACTTGTCAAAAAATATTGTGAAATGAATAATGCGGAAATATATGTTGAAAGCCAAAAAGGAAAAGGCTCGACATTTACAGTGATATTTGGTTGATTTAAAACAGAAATTTTATTTGTTGATATAGAGCATATATGCAATTGCTCTTTTTATGTTAGCTTGAATTGTTTATTTTAGTTTAGTAGATTTTTATTGGATACTAACTATTTAAGGAACATTGCTATGTCTGGAACTAATGAAAAAAGAAAACCAAAACTTTTGATTGTAGAAGATGATTTTGAAAATCAAAAATTCCTTCAACTTTTTCTGAAACGCAAATTTGATGTTGATGTTTGCGATTCAGCCGAAACTTTTTATGAAAAGATGAAAGAACAAAAATTTGATATAATTTTAATGGATATTTCATTAAGAGGTAAAAAAGATGGCTTGCAGCTTACAAGAGAACTAAGACAATCTGATGAAACAAAAAATATCCCTGTTGTTGGACTTTCAGCTCATGCATTTCAGAGAGATAAAGATAATGCTTATAAAGCCGGGGTTGACCTTTTTATTACAAAACCTGTCCAAAATAATGTTTTATTAGAATCATTAATTAAAACTTACGAAAGCAAAACAGGGGAAAAACTAGAATAGTTTTACCTTATCAGTAAAAGAATATATGTGCTTGATATGGTTTTAATTCAACATATAATCCAGTGTGATATACTTCTTCGGCAAATCTATAATAAGTTTGATTATTAAGCATATCTTTTATTTCAAAAGTTTCGGGGTAATTTCTTACATCTAATTTAATTCTGCATGAAGAAATTGTATCTGAATAATTTAGTGCTACAAGGCATCTTTGAGAATTTAATTCCCACTGCCACGTTAAAATATTTGTAAAAGTGTGATTCCCTTCCCAGGAAGGAAGTGCTTCAAGTAATTTCCATGTCCCAACTTTAAAGATTTCCGAAGAAGTTATATCAAGAAGTTTATCGTAAAATTCTTTCATATCTTTTTGGATTAGTTCTTCAGGTTCTCGGCCCAGCTGAACAGGTAATTTAATTTTTTTACCTTCAAATTGACCATCATAGTATAAATGCATTCCTGGAATTGTGCTTATTATTATTGCTGCAGCCCTTGATTTCTCTTTTCCAAGTGAAACAATTGCTCTCTCTTCATCATGATTTTCAATAAAACGGACTGATTTTTTCTGATGTTGTTCATCAAGTTGAAGATGTTCATAAATATCAAGAGCATTGCCAAACTTGAATTTATCGAGAAGATTTTTATCGTAGGTAAAATCAAAACCAAGTTCCTGTAAATCTTTTTCAAGATTCCAGTAAACTTCTCCAATAAAAATAAAATCATTTCTTACTTTTTTAATTTCAGAAATTATTTCACTCCAGAATTCAGTTGTAGTCAGTTCATTTTCACATTTGTCTATAACACCTGCCCACGTATTTTTAAAAACATTATTTAAACCAAGCATTGCCATGTCACATCTAACACCGTCGCAATATTTTGTAAGATTTTTTAATACTTTCTTAAAATATTTTCTAACATCTTTGCTGAAATAATTTACTTGAATTGTATCCTGCCATGCAGGAAAGAACGGATCACGTCCATGAGCATAATATTTTTCTTCATCATCAAAGGGCTTATAAAATGTATGGGGGTCTCTTTCAAATGTATCTTTGTTTACACTTAAAAAAAATGATGGATTGGTTTTTATCAATTGACTATCGGCACTAAAATGATTCGGTACAAAGTCAAGAATCAATCCAATATTATTTTTATTTAAAAAAGATTTTAATTTCTGCAGAGTTTCAAAATTACCTACATCTGTGTTAACTTCATAAACATCAATTGAATATGGTGAACCGATAACATCATTTCTTTCCCAATTCTTCAAAGCTCTATCATAACTTTGAATTAAGTAATCTTCAAAACAATATTTATCAATTGTAGATTTACATGTTTTCCATATTCCCATAAGCCAGATATAATCAAACTTTTTCTGAATAAAATATTCCCAGTAACTTTGGGGAACATCATTTAATTTAGTTTCGCTGCCAAAACGTTTTAGAAATACTCTCGTATTAATTTCATAAATAGATGGATTAACTATCATTACTTTACCGTTGTTAATTTTTGTTTTGTGTTAAAAGATGTTTCTTTTCGTTCAATAGTTCTTTGTTTCTGTTTAAGAGTTCAATTTTTAGGTGTTCATCATTGGTGCTTTCAATAATCTTATTGTTTGCTTTAATTTCTTGTTCTATTTGATAAACAAGAAATTTATTCACTGTCTCTTTTGCATATTCAAGTGAATCTTTTTCTATTTTGCCATTGAGAGAAAGTTCATCCCATCTGTGGCTAATGCCTTCATCTTTTAATGTGAGTTTGAATATAAAATCTTTGAGTTGTTCATTTTTAATTTTATCAGTTAGATAACCTGGTGAAATATCTCTGTCGGTATGTCCATCAAGAACAATTTCAACAAGATATTTTAAATCAGGATTGGAGAAATAATCCAGACTAATTTTTTCAAGAATGTGTTCAACAATTTCTTCGTTGCCGCTGTAAAGTAGTCTAATAATTTCCTTTTCAAGTTGAGAAATATTTGAAATTGATGCTGAAGGAGAAAAATTGTTATTTGTTCTTAAATTTCTTTGCATAGATTGTAAACTTTGAGAAGGTGTTGTTTCTTTTTGCTGTGATAAAATTTTATTTAACTCATCTTCAATTAATCGTTCTTTCAGATTAAATTTTTTTACAATTGTTTTAATGAGGAAACTTCTTTTTAATTCGTCGTTGACGAGTGCGAGTGTTCTAACAATTTCTCTTATGGCAGATGCAGCAGCAGCAGGGTCGTCAAACTTTCCTTCTGCTTCAAATTGTGCTGTCTGGAACTCAACGAAATTTTTAGCTGAGTTTAATAGTTCATCAAATTTTTCTTTGCCATATTTATTAATAAAAGAATCGGGATCTTCATTTTGAGGAAGCATCATAACTTTTATGTCAAAGTCATATTTCAACAAAATTTCAATGCTGCGAAGAGATGCTTTTTGTCCTGCAGGGTCAGCATCAAATAGAACGATAATATTTTTAGTGAATCGAGATAAAAGTTGAACTTGTTCTTCGGTTAAAGATGTGCCAGATGAAGCAACAACATTTTTAATATCTGCTTGAAATAGTGATATTAAATCCATATAACCTTCTACAAGTATTGCTCTATCGAGTTTTCTTATTTCTTCTTTCGAATGAAATAAACCATATAATGATTTTCGTTTGGAATAAATTTTTGATTCTGGAGAATTTAAATACTTTGCAGTGTTCTCTTTATCGATAAGAATTCTTCCGCCAAAGGCAATTACTCTTCCATTAGGAGAAAAAATTGGAAAGATTATTCTTTCTCTAAATTTATCGTAATATTCACCTTTTTCATTAACATCAATTAAACCAAGTATTTTTGCTTTTTCTAAATCAATTTTATTTTCTCTTGCAACATTTAGAAAATTGTTCCAGCCTGCAGGAGCAAATCCTAGTCTAAATAATTTTTGTGTTTTTGGTTTTATGTTTCTTTTCTTTAAGTATTGGCGGGCTTCCTCGGCTTCTGAACTTTTTTGCAAAATTTCTTCAAAGTATCTTGCAGCAAAGTCATTTATTTCATAAAACTCTTCAAGCTCTTTCTGAATTTCTGTTAACTCGGATTTTTCATATTGTATTTTAATTCCTGCGTGTTCAGCAATTTCTTCAACTGCTTCGATAAAAGAAATATTTTTAAAATCCATCAAGAATTTAAAGACATTACCACCTGCACCACATCCAAAGCAATGATAGATTTGTTTATCGCTGCTTACAGTAAAAGATGGAGTTTTTTCTTGATGGAATGGGCATAATCCTACAAAGTTTTTCCCCCGCTTTCGTAGATGAACATAGCCTGAAATAATGTCAACTATGTCCACAGCATTTCTAATTTCTTCAATCTTTTGCTCAGATATTCTCAATATTCAGTTCCTCACATATTAAATTACATCTACAAACTTATAATGATTTATACATTGCATTCAAAATTGCTCATCAAAATTAATATTATTATTTTCGATTTGGAAATTACGATGAGAAACAACTATTTGATTAAAAATAGCATTCTTCTAGTTCTGCCTGCACAGGATTTTAACGAACAGGAATATTTAATTATTTCAAATTCACTAATCAAAGCCAATAAAAAGGTATTTATTGCTTCCGATTCAAATTCATTATGTGTTGGTTCAGAAAATTTGAAAGTAAAAAATGATATGCTTCTTTATAATGTTCATGAAAAAAATTTTAGTGGAATAATATTCATAGGAGGGAAAGGAGTAAGA
>JARYLX010000105.1 GCA_029907415.1 Melioribacter sp. | reverse complement strand
ACGAATATCAAAAAGCATAACAAGTTTTGTGCTCCCCCTTGGAGCAACAATTAATATGGATGGAACAGCATTGTATCAGGGAGTAGCATCTGTTTTCATTGCTCAGGTTTTTGGGATGGATTTGAATATTATTCAACAATTAACAATTGTGCTTACAGCTATACTTGCTTCAATTGGAACAGCGCCTGTGCCCGGGGTAGGAATTATTATGTTAATTGTAATTTTAAAATCAGTAGGAATTCCTGAAGAAGGTATTGCATTAATTATGGGAGTTGATAGAATTCTGGATATGTGTAGAACTGTTATCAATGTTACTGGAGATGCGGTTGTAGCTTCTGTAGTTGCATCCTCAGAAAATGAAATTAATGTAGATTAATTTCTTTTTGATTTTAAAACGCCGGCAAGACCTTCATAAGCAATTAATTCTGCATCAATGGAACCAATTAATACTTTTGTTTTTACTTTTACTGGTATTTTCAATTCATCATCTGTAAGCCAGATAATAATTGAACCTTCGCTTTTAAATAATCCGCCCTCTTTAACAACTGGCTCGAGAATAATACAATTAAATGTTCCAGCTGTTACACTTACCGATTCTTTTCCACGATAAATAACTTCAAGAGGATAAACTTTATCTTTATAAAAATTTTCGAGGTAAATTTTATCATCTATCTTCATTTTTGAATAATCAAATGTACGAGCAAGATAAAAAGCTGAAACAATATCGTTTACATATTTTGGTATATCATAAGAACCTTCTGTAGTAATTGCTCTTCCTTTTCTCTGGTCAAAAAAAGCAGAAAAATCTCTCGAGTATTTTCCTTCACGAATATGCTGTTCAAATCGCCAAGGAAAAATTCCTTCGATATCAATAAAAGTTTCGTAACGGTCTCTTACTTTGTAAAATAAATCGAATGCAGGAACAGAACTAACTTTGAAAACAACATTAAAAACATCTCTGCCAGCTATTTTGGTAATTTTAGGAATCGAAAACTCTGCGATACCTGCGGTGATAAATCCATATTTAACATCGAATATTAATTTTTCTCCTTGCTTGAAAGCTTTGTTCTCAATTTTTCTGAAATTATCCTTTTGAGAAAATGATGTTGTAGCAGAAATCATAAGAACAAGTAAAATAATTTTATGAGTTAAAGAAAATTTATTTTGAAAAATTTTGATGTAAATAGATTCTGAAAAAAAGTTTTTGAAATGTTCAGTGTATTTTTTTGTTAGATAAAAATTCATGATAATCCTATTGTTTACCGTATAAAATTTTTTTTACTGCTTCGTATACATCTTCAACATCAATTGTATCCATGCAATTAATTTCTTTCTGAAAGTTAATACAACTTATCTTTGGCTTAAAAATTACTTTTTTGTTTGTGTAAGGTCCCCATCTCTCTTCAGAACAAGTAACAATATCTGGATAAAATCCAATCACAAATTTTCCAAGAGCAGCCGCAATATGAATTGGTCCAGTAGAATTTGCAATTAATAATTTGCATTTATCAATTAAGGCAATTAATTCTGATAAATTTAATTCTCCAGCAAAGTTTTTTGTTTTCTCGCTTACAACAAGTGTTTGACATAGTTCCTTTTCATTACTGCTGCCTGTGATTAGAATCTCAACATCAAGTTCATCTGAAATTTTTTTTGCAAGTTCCTTCATTTTGATAATAGGAAAATCAACAGAACTACCACCACTACCAGGATGAAGTATTAATATACTTTTGTTGGTTGAAATATTTCTTAACTCGAGAAGTTCATTTACTTTTTCAATACTTTCTGCTGAAGGAGTAAGTCCAAATTGAACATTGCCGGGACTTACTTTTTCGTCAATGCCAATTTTTCTTAATAGATGAACATTATATTCAAGTTCATGGTATTTTGCATCTTTGCGATGTTCAAAAATTTTTTTGTTAAATAAAAAAGAATACCATCGATAACCAGTTCCAATTCGAATTTTAATCCCGGACAAAAAAAGTATTAATGCTATTCTAAATGTTGGATAAGCAATTATACAAACATCAAACTTTTTTTTGAGTAGTTTTATATTTTCAAAAATTAACGCCTTTCCATTTTTTTCTTTCAAAATTATAATTTCATCAATATAAGAATTGTTTTTTGCAAGAGCACTTGTATAATTTCGTAGTAAAAAACTTACTTTTGATTCTGGAAAATATTTTTTAATTATTGAGCAGAGTGGGAGAGTTAGAACAACGTCACCAATTCTGTCTGTGCGGGCAATTAGAATATTTTTAGGTTTATTCATTTTTTAGATACAAAGGGATTATCTTTAATAAAATACCGCCATGGCAAATCTACTGATTTTTTAATTCCTATTCTTCTTGATGTTTCAATTTGGTTTCTTTCAATATCAGGTTGATATAAGATAAATATTTCATTATCTGTTAAAAGAACCCCATTTTCTTTTCGTGTTATATTAAATGCCTGACAAATTTTTGCTGGACCATTTGTTAAGTTAATTTTTTCTTTTTCAGAAATATTTTTTTTGCCAAATCTATTTAACGCCATAAATTCTATTCCTTTAATTGGCTCCATTGCACGAAGAAGAACAGCAGTTCCTTCATCAACTTTTCCAGTTACAACATTCGAACAGAAATGCATACCATAGGTGAAGTAAACATAAAGTTTTCCACCACCTTGAAACATAATCTCATTGCGTTTAGTTTTTCCATTAAAAGAATGTGCTGCTTCGTCAATTCTACCGTCGTAAGCTTCAACTTCAACAATTTTCCCGATTAAAAAATTATCTTTTATTTTACGAACAAATAATTTACCCAATAATTCTTTAGCAACAGTATGAACATCTCTTGTATAAAATTCGATGGGTAACTTTGCGTGATTAATCATATTGCTTAAGTGATTTAATGAAACTGTACACCATAAGAGTAGTGAAAAATTTATCTAAATTTTGAAAAGTATTTGTCTATTTCCTCTCTCAATTCAATACCTTCCCTTTCAAAACAATTTAATAATTCATTATATGACCCGGGACCTCCTAAAAAGTCCCAGAATTCTTCAGCTACTTTAAGTTCATTTTCGAGGTCAATCATTCCTTTTAATGTCCAGCGTTCATATGGTTTTGGTTCATAAGGATTATAAGGTATAGCAATATAAGAGTGAATTTTCGTATTCGGGTTTTTTGCTAAATATATTGCAATCCATTCTAATAATGTTCTTTTAAAATCTTTGAAATTACTGATGTTTGGTTTTGATGTCTTAATAACAAAAAAATGAATTTCACCGTCATTACTTTCAAGATATAAATCTACTTTTACGGTTTTTAATTTATTAAACTTACCTGATAAACAAACATTTCTTATCCTTTCAATTTCATCTTTTTTATCTGGATTTTTCCCAGTGGATAACTCGTTGATAATTTTTTGTATCTCGACTTGAGCTTTTTCACTTATTTTATTACCAACATAAAATTGTTTTTGTGAATAAGAAAACCTTGACTTTGCAAGTATTTCGGCTACTGGTTCAAATATTGAAGTGCCAAATGTAGTATTTAATGAATGAATAAAGGAATATAAAGCCATTCTATCTTGTCCCAGTAATCTAAAATGAAATGGCATACTGATAGTTTCTGGTTTGTATACTGAAAATTTTTTTCTAAGACTTTCTTTTATAACATTTTCTATTTTTTCTTGAAGTTCATTATCCCAGGACATTATAATTCCTTTAAATGAAAGATTGATTCAATAAAGACAGTATCTCTATCTTTTTCTACTCTATTTAAAACTGGTCTTTTGAATTCATTAACTATTTTCATTCCAGATAATTTTGCAATTTCTGGATAAAGATTGAACTTGTCATTAGCTACTAAAAAAACATCATAATTATTTTGTAAATAATTCTTACAATTAATTAATACCTGTGATATACCTTTTATATATGATTCTCTTGCCTCTTTTCCCTGTCCTTTGAATAGCGGACCAATTTCTAACTCATCTTTTCTTTCGTAGCTAAAAAGTTCATAAGCATAAGCATGTTGTTCATGATAGTCTATGAGCCCAACATATGGAGGACTTGTAAAAATACCTCTAATTTTTTGATTCTTTAGTATTTCAAATAATTGCGGGCTATATTTTTTAATTTCTTCAAAAATATTTATTTCTCTACTATCTCCGGTTAAACATATTTGATATGTATCAGTTCTAACTCTATTAAAAAGTTCAAGGCGATTAATTGTGTCAATAGTATAATGTTCCCACCATTTTAGAATTGAAAATAACGGTTTACATATTTTGCTGTGTTTTTTGCAGTAATATGGAGCTAATACAGGTTCTTTCAATGTAGCAAGATCAGCATGGGTAGTTGCTCTGCAAGATCTTACTGTTCTGCTTAAGATTATGTTTAATACTTTTTTGATTTCATTATTGTTTACTTTTGATATCTCTTCTGATAAATAATTGATTTGTTTTCTGACAGGTTCTACAAACCATTTATCTAAGAAAGTCATATTATTATCTTGTTTTACTTTGATACTATATCTGCTAATTAAATCGTAATAAATTTTTAAAAAATCTTTTTCTTTGATTAAAGAATATTCTTTTTCATTAATAATCCCTTTTTTAATATTTCTTTTGTAATCAGGTGTTTGGAAATATTTTGAGTTATAATTTGATAATTGAGTTGTCAACTCTTCATCAAATTTCAAAATATTTTGAATTGATTCCATATTTTTAATTTTTAATGTAAGATCATCCGTTATTCTTTTTATTTCTTGAAGATTGTGTTTTTCGACTTTAACATTACTTATTGTTGAATTGAAAAAAGAAATGTCTATGCCAATAGCATGAACACCTAACTCGTTTGCTTGAACTAAAGTAGTTCCGCTTCCGCAAAATGGGTCTAGTACAATATCGCCTTTATTAAAATAAATTTCTTTTTTAAACTCATCCGTATGTGAATCCAGAAAATATTCTACTAATTGGGGTATAAATTTCCCTTTGTAAGGATGTAATCTATGAACATGTTTTGTTCTTTCAGCCTCACTGTATTCTTCAAAGGATAAATGCCAATTAATTTTTGTACCTAAAATATTTTCCCATTTTTCTTTTTTATTTTTTGAATCATAATAGTTTTTCAAATCATTAATATCAATTAATGGATTACCGTTATTACCATATTTTTTAATTCTTCCATATTGTAAAAGATAAGAAATGTTCGATGGAGTTATTTTTCGGTTCAAATATTCTGATGCCCAAATGCTGGCTTCTTTAATACTTAGAAAAGTATTTTCGTCGTTATTAAATAAATCTCTCTGGCTCATACTAATAAACTTATTGATTCTACAAACATTAACTTGGGATTATTTTTCATTAACATTCTTATGCTAATCCTGTATCAATTATTTCACTTATCTCTTTTATTTTCGTCTTGTAATATTCAGATTTTTCTGGATAAAGCTTCATAAGTTCTTTATAAATTAAAATTGCCTCTTTAAAATTTTTTTGTGATTCATAAATCCTTGCTAAGGTTTCAGACACAATTTTTTTACCTGTATATTCTGGCACTTCTAATTCTGTTTGCAAATTGTCATCAGGCACATAGCTTATTCTTGCTTTACTTAGCTGCTCGGCTAAAATATCAAGTTGTTCTTCGATTGAATTGTCAATATCAACTTTGCTTTCATGCCATATTGCTTTTTTCTTTACTTCTTTCAATGAATTTCTTTCTTCTACTATTTTTTTAATTTTTGTTGAATAAAACTCTTTTGTCTCATCTGAATTTATAAATGAATTACCACGATTTACTAATTCCAATGCTTCTGTTTCGTTTCCATTGTAAGCTTTTGCAATTGCTAAAATAAAATATGCAGAAGGATATCGAGGAAATTTATCAAGTCCTTTTTCTATAATTTTTACAGCGTCGGCAATATTTCCCTCTTCGATAATTGAAGCTGCTACTCTTGCAAACAGAGGTGAATCGGGATTAAATTCATAAATTAATTTTATCTTATCAATTGAGAAATTTTTTTGATTCACTCAATTTAACTGTTGTTTTTTTATAAATGCTTGTCTAAGTGATAATATTGAAACACTTGCAAAACCAATAAAGAACATTAATTGGAAAGGAAGAGCAGCAATTTCCATAAAATAAATTGAAGCAATAACACCAATAAGGCAGTAAACAGCAAGTAATAATTCTACATAAGTGGATGCCTGAATTTTTATGTTTTTGAGATATTTATTTTTTAGAACAGTATCTTTTTTACTTTCTACTTTGAATTTTGGTGTTCTTACGAATTCACTTTTTCGGTTTAATAATCCTTCAATCACAGCACGCGTATTATTCAATGCAAAACCCATGCTGCCTGCCATGAATAATGGGAAGAGTGCAATTCTTTTTCTCCAATCTGGATGCACATCTTTTTGGGCAAACATATAGAATAAAAACGAACCAATAAATGCTATAACAAAAACAGCCATTATGTTAAAGAAATTCCAATAAGGTCCGGCATTTTTTATAAAGATTAATGGAACATTCAAAATTCCTGCAAGAAGAATAAATGGAAATACAATATTATTTGTTAAATGAAATGTAGAATGAATTTTTAGTTTGAGTGGTAAATTTGATTTCCAGACAAGCGGCAGAATTTTTTTTGCAGTTTCAATTGCTCCTTTTGTCCATCTGAACTGCTGTGCTTTTAACGCATTCATTTCTGCTGGAAGTTCTGCGGGAGTAGTAAAGTCGCGCAAGAAAACAAATTTCCAGCCTTTTAATTGAGCGCGGTAACTTAAATCTAAATCTTCGGTCAATGTATCGCCTTCCCAATTGCCAGCATCTTCAATACAATCTTTGCGCCATACACCACCGGTTCCATTAAAGTTTATAAAGAAGCCAGCTTTATTTCTTACGGTTTGCTCAATTACAAAATGACCATCAAGAGCTAATGCTTGAATTTTTGTTAGAAGTGAATAATCTTCATTTAAATGTTCCCAGCGTGTTTGAACCATTCCAACTTTATCATCATAAAAATATCGAAGTGTATTTTTCAAGAAATCTCTTTTAGGAATAAAATCAGCATCGAAAATTGCAATATATTTTCCTTTTGCAGTTTTAAGGCCTTCCTTCAATGCTCCAGCCTTAAAACCTTCTCGACTTGAACGACGTATATGTTTGATATCAAAACCTTCAGCTTGTTTTTCTTTTACTAATCTTGCAACAACATCAACAGTTTCATCAGTTGAATCATCCAGCACTTGTATTTCCAGTTTATCTTTTGGATAATCAATTTGACAAACAGCATTTATTAATCTTTCTACTACATATACTTCATTATATAACGGTAACTGAATTGTTACCATTTCTTCTGGTATTTCTTCTTTAGCTTGATGACTTTTTCTTCTATACTTCTGATGGTAATAAATCATAATAAATCCATGACTTCCAAAGAAAAGCAATACAGTTAAAGAAAAGATGTATACAAATAATACTATTTCATCAATTGCCATAGTAATTACCTCTTTAATTTTTTACCAATTAGATACGACTCCAATAAGTATATCTTCTGTTATTTTGTCTATTGTTTCCTCAATTGCTGATTTGCGTGCATTTATAATATCTTTTGCATCCATTTTATAATCTGTGTAATTCGAAAAATCTCTTTCAAAAATTATCTGGCGTTTAATTAAATCACGATAAACGACATGAACATTTATTGTTATGCGCTGTGCTGTGATAGTTTCATTTCCAGAAATAACAGCAGGAGCTTCTGATAAAGATGTTACTGTTCCTTCAATAATGCAATCAGAATTCATTCTATCTGTAACTTGAAGTGTGTTATCGTTAATAAATTTTTGAATCAACTGATTGGTGAGTTTATTGCTTAAATCTGGTTCACCGGAACCGCTTCTATCATTAAATGTAGGTATAGCAATAGTTCTTAAATGAGGAGGAACCGAAGCCCCAGTAAAAGAATATCTACAGCTTACTAATCCAATTAATAAAATCAAGATATAACTTATTTTTTTATTGAATACCATATTCTTTCAATTTTCTATAAAGTGTTCGTTCGCTAATATTTAATAATTTTGCAGCTTCTCTTTTATTGTTTCGTGTATATTTCATAGTATTGATAATTGCCCTTTTTTCAATTTCATTAAGAGGTAAAATTTCATCATTCTGAAAATTAATGGGTCTATAATTTACATCTTGATTATGATTCAATGCAATTTGTTTTAAATCCATCAAATCTTTTTTTATCTCAATTAAAGCACGGTAAATCATTTCTCTGTCAAGTGCTTCTGGTGAACGATTTAAATGCACAGGTAGATTACGAATTTCTTCTTCTTTTTTAATTTCAAGCAGGGGATAAAAAGCTTCTGCATCAAGAACCCCATTTTTATTTAATGCCACGGCTGTTTCAACAACATTTTTTAGCTCTCTTATATTGCCAGGCCAGTGATAATTTATTAAAAGTTCTTCTGCATCTTTTGTGAGTTTCGGAATAGGAATATTATTCTTATCCGAAAAGTTCTTTAGAAAATGATATGCTAATTCAATAATATCAATCTTGCGAGTTCTTAAAGGAGGTATATTTAAGGTTACAGCTTTGAGTCTAAAATACAAGTCACTTCTAAATTTTTTGGAATCTACTTCCACTTGAAGGTCTTTGTTTGTTGCAGCAATTATTCTAACATCTACTTTAGTTACAGTTTCGCTCCCAATTCTCATAAATTCCTTTGTTTCAAGAACACGTAAAAGTTTAACTTGTGTGGTTAAAGGCATTTCGGCTATTTCGTCAAGGAATAAAGTTCCACCATCTGCAATTTCAAAGTAACCTTTTCTATCTTCAATTGCACCTGTAAAAGCTCCTTTTTTATGACCAAATAATTCACTTTCAAGAATACCTTCTGGAATTGCTCCACAGTTTACACTGATTAATTCTTTGTTTGCTCGCTTGCTGTATCCGTGTATTGCTCTTGCAAAAACTTCTTTGCCTACACCACTTTCTCCTGTTATAAGAACAGTAATATCAGATTGAGCTACCTGCATAGTAATATCAATTAAATCTCGTATTTCTTTAGATTTGCCAATAATTCCAAATTTTTTTTGAAACTCTTCTATGGTCATATTAAAAAATCTTAAAATATTTTATGTAAAGATAAGCTTTTATGCATTAATATTTGCAGAATCAATTTATCTACTTAACAGCAAATTTTAGAATCATTCCATCATAACATAGAAGAATTTTTCTTTTTTCAGCTTCTGATAATTTTTTGTGCCAGTTTTTTAATTTCCTTTCTAGTGTATCATCAATGTGTGTTAATAATAATTTTTTAGGTTTAATTTTAATAAAAGCTTCATAAATTTCCTCTGGAATTATATGCATTGACTCGATTATCATTAAATCTATTTTTTCTCCACAGGTTTCTGATATGTCTAACAATCTTGACGCAAGTATATGCTCCGGTATTCGTTCAGGAGGATACCATTTAAAAGGCATTGTTATTATTTCTGCTTGATGACCAACTTTCTCCAATGCTTG
>JARYLX010000104.1 GCA_029907415.1 Melioribacter sp. | reverse complement strand
AAAAAATATAAAGGTGGAAATTCTGCGAAGAAATAAAAAAAATATCTTTGAGAAAAAATTTGAATATGTCATAAATCCCGATAATTATTTTATCATCAAAGAGAAACTAAAACCGTATAAAAACTTCAAAGTTCATTATTCAGGAGAACCGACAAAAAAATTAGATATTGTTTTTATTCCTGAGGGTTATACAGAAAGTGAAATGGAAAAATTCAAAAATGATTGCAAAAGATTTACTGATTATTTGTTTGAGTATTCACCTTTTTTAGAAAATAAGGATAAAATAAATATCTGGGGAGTTGAAGCACCATCAGTTCAAAGCGGAACAGATATTCCAGGTAAAGAAATATGGATTTCTACTTTATTGAATTCAAGATTTTACACATTTGATAGCGAAAGATATTTGATGACCTCAGATTATTTTTCTGTAAGGGATGTTGCTGCCAATGCGCCTTATGACCAGATTTTTATTTTGGTAAATACATCAAAATATGGTGGTGGAGGAATTTATAATTTTTATAACATTACGGCTTCAGATAATGAACGCTCCAAACAAATTTTTATTCATGAATTTGGTCATGGACTTGCTGGATTGGGAGATGAATATGGAGATGATAATACTTATCAAGAATTTTATCCTCTTGATGTTGAACCCTGGGAACCTAATTTAACTACTCTAATAAATTTTGAATCAAAATGGAAAGATTTAATTGAACCGAATGTTCCAATTCCAACCCCAAATAATGAAAAGTATAAAAATAAAATTGGTGTTTTTGAAGGTGGAGGTTATGTTTCTAAAGGTGTTTATAGACCTTCAATAAACAGTATTATGAATTCTTTTTCTTCAAATGAATTTAATGAAGTTTGCAAAAGAGTAATACAGAACATCATTAATTTCTATTCTGAATAATAATGGACCAGAAAAAATTATTTAAGACAATTGATACTATCGCTTCCGGTAATTTTAATGAGGATGCTGAATTACTCAAATATGTTATTGACCAGATTGTAAGCAAAGAACAATTTAATGTTTCAGGTGGGAGGGTATGGAAATTAGAACCTTCAATTCAGGCTTATAGATTATTATTTCAAACTGGTAAGGTGCAAAAAATTCCAAAAGATTATAAACTTTTTATTAAAGATTATGTAATATTTGATAAAATATCTTCGGTAAGAACAATCCTTGCAGATGAAACAGATGCTACATTAATAGCAAAGGGAATTTTTAAGTATTCTGCTTCAGGTGTCGGAAAGAAAATTAATATTAATGGGAAAAAATATTACGAATATTTAATTGCAATTAACAGTGATCAAATTGGTGACGACCTTCGTTATACTCTCAATGTAATTGCAACAGTATTGACTTCTAAGCTAAGAGAAAGATATTTAACATTATCAAGAAATAATTTAATTGAGAATATTGATAAAGCAAAAGAACTCCAGAGAAGTATTTTACCAGAACATGAATACAAATTTCATTTCTATGATATATTTGGAGTAACAATTCCTGCAGAAAATGTTGCAGGTGATTTTTATGATTACTTAAAGATTGGAGATGATGAAGAACGACTTGGAATTGTAGTAGGAGATGCTGCATCAAAAGGACTTGCAGCAGCAGCAGAAGCGATGTATATCTCTGGTGCAATAAGAATGGCAAGCAATTTTCAAATTAAAATTTCTCCAATGATGTTTAGATTAAATCAACTCGTTAATAAAATTTTTAGTGATGACAAATTTGTTTCTCTTTTTTATGGAGAAATTTCAACTGACAAAAAAGGTTTATTCCTTTATGCGAATGCTGGCCAAAATCCGCCTATTTTCTATAGTAAAAAAAATAATTCATTCACATATCTGCATCCCACTGGACCATTATTAGGTCCTGCCCCAAATTCAAAATATGAAACAGATAGTATTAATTTTCATAAAGGTGATATACTTGTGATTTATTCTGATGGGGTGGTAGAATCAGCTAATGATAAATATGAATTTTATGATGAGAAAAGATTGGAAAAAATTATTAAAAAAACAGCTAATTTTACACCTAAAGAAATTGTTTATTCTATTTTAGATGATGTTACAAAATTCACAACATCTGATAGCAAATATCAGGATGATAAAACGCTTGTAGTCATAAAAAGGAATGATTAATGGATATTGTTGAAAAAATATTTAATGCTGGAGTAGTGGGAGCCGGTGGTGCAGGCTTTCCGACACACATAAAAGCAAAATCTAAAGTTGAATATTTATTGGTTAATGGAGCCGAGTGTGAACCTCTGGTACATAAAGATTATGAATTAATGGTTAACTTTGCACCTGAGATATTAAATGGTGTTGAAATTATGATGAACAAAATTTCTGCTGTAAAATCTTTTTTTGGAATTAAAGAAAAAAATGTTGAGGCTATTGATTCAATAAAAAGAAATTTATCAAATAAAAAAATTGAATTGTGTTTGCTTGGAGATTTTTACCCAGCTGGTGATGAATATGAACTGGTCTATGCTGCAACTAAAAGATTAATCCCTCCACGAGGATTACCTTTAGATGTCGGTTGCGTAGTTAATAATGTTGAAACATTTTATAATATTAATAATGCTATAAATGATATACCTGTTACAGAAAAAATGGTTTGTGTATCTGGAGCTGTAAAAAATCCATCAACTTTTTTTGTACCAATTGGGACTTCATTTAAAGAATTAATCGATTTTGTCGGAGGAACAACAGTTGATGAATATGGAATTTTTGTCAGCGGAATTTTAATGGGTAGTCTCACTTTCAATCTTGATGATGTTGTTACTAAAACTACAGCTGGATTAATAATATTACCAAAAGAACATTATTTGATAAAAAGAATGTCACGGCCTGTTCATGATATGAATCGAATAGGAAAATCTGCATGTGACCAATGCAGTTATTGTACAGAATTTTGTCCAAGATATTTGTTAGGCTATGATGTTCAACCTCATAAAGTTATGCGTTCTCTTGCTTTCACAACAACAGGAAAAGAAGTGTGGAATCAATATGCTGATTTATGTTGCTCTTGTGGTTTATGTTCTCTTTACGCATGTCCTGAAGATTTATATCCAAGAGAAGCATGTAATCAAGGTAAGGAATTTATGAGAAATGCAGGAATAAAATATGAACAGAAAAAGCCTGTTAAAGTTCACCCAATGAAAGATGGAAGAAGAGTTCCAATTAATATGCTGATGAAAAAATTAGATTTATTAAATTACAATCATCATACACCTTTTAATCGAGAGAAGCCTAAAGTAAAACAAGTAAAAATATTAATGAAACAGCATGCAGGTATTTCTGCAACGCCAGTAGTTAAGGTAGGAGATATAGTAAACAAAGGTGATTTAATTGGAAATGTTGAAGAAAATAAATTGGGTGCTAAAATTCATGCTTCAATTTCAGGAAAAATTTTAGAAGTAAATCAAGAATATGTTATAATTTCATCTAATTAAAATTGGTCAGAAGATTATGGAAATGAATTCAATTGGTTTAGTAGAACTTACAAGCATCGCAGCTGGAATGCAGGCTGCTGATATAATGTTAAAAACATCTCATGTAGAATTAATTTTATCACGAACAATTTGTTCGGGAAAATATATGGTAATGATTGGTGGTGAGGTAGCAGAAGTTCAATCTGCAGTAGATAGTGCTGTCAATCAAATTGACTTTGCTGTTATTGATTCATTCGTCATTCCAAATGTTCATAAAGATATTTTTCCTGCGTTGTCTGGACATACTCATATTGATATGTTAGAAGCACTTGGAATTCTTGAATCATATTCGGTTGCATCGCTGATAGAGGGAGCAGATGCTGCTATTAAAACAGCAAATGTTAAAATTATTGAAATACGTCTTGCAATGGCATTAGGTGGAAAAGCATTTTGCACTTTAACAGGAGATGTAGCTGCAGTTCGAAGTGCTGTTGATGCTGGGGCAAAAGTAATTTCTGATCGAGGATTACTTGTTAATAAAGTTGTTATACCCAAGCCAAGACCAGAATTACTTACTGAAATGATTTAATAATTATTCATATTCTTTGGGAACACAACAGATAAAAACAAAATTTTTGTCTGATAATTTATTTTTATATTGATGCATTTCATCTGGCATTATTAGAACGAAATCGCCAGTTTTTAAAGATATTTCTTCACCTTTTTCGTTGATTAAAATTCCTTCCCCATCTATTATATAATTTAATTGTTCATAATTATGATTGTGATACGGAGTATATCCATTGGGTTCAATTGTAAAAACTCTCATAGAAAAATTTGGGGTCCCATCTGCTTTCGAAATTGGAATCTGTTTGAAAGCGTTAAAAGCACCTTCCATTAATACTTTTTTCTTTTCAACATCTTTAATATTGACTATTTTCATACTATTCCTCTTTTTTTACATTTAAAATTAATTCAGAAAACTTTAATACAAAAAAATTATCTATTTTTATTTCAAAAATTTTTTAGGTGTTTAAATGGAAAATTTTATTAACAAATATGGTGAGTGGGCTTTAATAACAGGTGCATCTTCAGGTATCGGAGAAGAATTCGCAAAACAATTAGCTAAGTTTGGAATGAAATTAATTCTTATTGCAAGAAGAAAATATAGATTGTTAGAGTTGTCAAATTTATTAAAAGAAAAATATAACACAGAATCTATTATAATTCCGATTGACCTTTCAACTGATAATTACATTGATGAATTAAAAAATATTACAAAGGATAAAGAAATTGGAATATTAATAAACAATGCCGGCTTTGGTTCAACAGGTGAATTTATTAATTGCGAAACTGCAAAAGAAATAGATATGATAAAAGTAAATTGTCTTGCACCTGCAGTTTTAACACATTATTTCTTACCATATATGATTCAAAGAAGAAAGGGAGCAATAATATTTCTTGGAAGTACAGTTGCATTTCAACCTACTCCGATGATGGCAACATACTCTGCTACAAAAGCTTTTAACCTTTATCTTGGCGAAGCCTTGTGGTGGGAATTGAAAAAATATAATATTGATGTTCTTGCACTTAATCCCGGAGGAACAAATACTGAATTTCAAAGGATAGCAAAGATTGGAGTTGGTCCAATACCAAGAGAAGCTTCAGATGTTGTTAAAACTGCTTTGTATGCTCTTGGTAAAAAGCCTTCGGTAGTTGATGGAATGCAAAATAAAATTGTTAGTGTTATGGTTAGATTTATTCCAAGAAGAATAGCAGTATCATTAGCAGGTATAATTGCAAAAAATTTATATGCAAAAAGTTATAATCAAGATTAAGCAAAATCTTTTTTAAGAGCTCTCAATCCAGCTCTAAAGAATACTAAAGACAATATACTTGATATTATCAAAATAATTATTGATGGGTATATTAATAATAAGTAGTTAAAAGAATGGTTAAGAATTCTTGATAAAAAGAATTTACTAATTGCATTTGTAAGTAATGCAATTACTATTAGCATAAAAAAAATATTTAAGAGAAAAGAAAGAGATGCTCCTCTTGATGAAGCTATTCTAATAGGATTTTTTTCTTTAAAATTTACAAACAATCCACCCATTCCAAAATTAATCATAAAAATTGTTGCTGATGAAAAAGTAGTTACTATTGAAGTGAGAATTGTAATTACTAATCCAAATTTGTAATTGCTTATTATGTTTAATGACAATGAGATTAATTGTATTATAAAAAATAAAAGCATTATTTTTTTTATTGCTAATATTTTATTGTTGATTGGTGCAGATTTTACTTTCCAGAAAGCTAGTCCTTCAAGACTTATAATTGGAAAAACAAACCTCAGTGAAAATGTTGAAACAAGTAAAAAATTGAATAACATTATTGATAAATAAATTGAAGTTTGCAGTAGATAATTCCCGAAATCCGCATATTTTATTCTATTTATACTAATTGCAAATGTTATTACAAGAAATAATAGTATAGCAAAGTGAATTATTTGACTTGGTTCACGAATGAACAATAAGATATCTTTTTTCAGGATTGTTTCTGTGTATGAATTTCTAAAAGTTGAACGAGAGAAGTTTAATATTCTATTTTGAATTTTATAAAAAATAGAATTTTCTTTTTTGTATTTAATATGGCTGAATAATGTATCGAAGTATAAATGTTTTCCTAAAAATAAAGTGCAAACAAAAAGTAATAGTGATAATGAAATCTGATAACAAGATAAAATTAAAGCTTTATGAAAATTATTTTTAATTAACCAGTAAGCAGCTTCTGATAGCCAATGATTCGGTAAGTATGTTAAAACTGGGGGTATGATCTCACTTAAAAACATATCTCTATTTTCAAAGGGATAATATTGCATAATTGAATTCACAAGTTTAAGAGGTGATTGTGTTTTGAAAAATATATACACAATCATTAAATAGATCCCTGAGATTAAAACAATCACTTTTCTTAAACTAATTTTTGATGCAAGTTTCAATACTAAAAGTAAGATTATCACTCCAAGACAACCTGCAGAAAAAATGTAAGGCAGGAAATTAAATATCAAAAAAAGTAATGTTGATGCAAGACTCAGCTTGAAATAAAATGAATAACCAAGTAAAACAGAAATAATAATAAGTATTAGAGTAGAAGAACTGTAGAAAAAATTATCAAGAAATTTTATTAGAAAAATTTGTAAAGACTCTAAAGGATGAATAATGAGAAAATTAAGCTCATTCGATTTATATAGAGTTGAATAAGAAACAATTACATTCCCGATATTGACAGATAAAAAGAAAATAAATAAAATCATTGACATAAATTCATGCAGCAGAAAAAGACCAATTTTGATTTTTGTTAATAAAAACCATATAAGATATTTGGTGAAATAAAATGTACCAATACTAAAACCAATATAAATTAAGCTGCTTCCAAAATTTTTAATAATTTCACTCAAATTTAGTTTTTTCTCGAAGCGAAAGAATATTATCAATTTGTATTTCAATATTTGGATTAATTGACTCATGATTCACTTGTTAGTTCAATAAATAATTCTTCAAAATTATTATTCTTTTTTCCTATCATATTCTCAAGTGATTTTATTGAATCATGAAATATAATTTTGCCTTTATTGATAATTCCAACCGAACTGCAAATTTCTTCCACAATATTTAAACTGTGAGTTGACATAAATATTGTTTTCCCATTTTTAACCTGCTCAACAAAAAAAATTTTTACTGTATGGGCAGTTTGAGGGTCTAAACCAATCATTGGTTCATCAATAACAACTAATTCGGGGTTATGAAGAAATGCTGATGCGATTACAATTCTTTGCCGCATACCTTGGGAATATTCTTCTGTCCTTTTGTCAATCCAGTTACCAATTTTCAGTGTCTCAGTTAATTCATCAATTTTTTCTTTTATTGTTTCTTTTTTTAATCGATACAATCCACCGCTAAAGTATAAATATTCTCTACCAGTGAGTTTATCATACAAATATGGCTGATCAGGTATGTAACCAATTTTCATTTTAGATTTAATCGGATTTTCCCAAACATCAATATCATTTAAAAAAATGTTGCCCGATGTAGGAGAGAGCAAACCAACTATCATTTTTATAGTTGTTGTTTTGCCTGCGCCATTTGGTCCAAGAAAACCAAATAGTTCTCCTTTTTGAATTGATAAATTGATATTGTCAACAGCTATAAATGAATTAAAAATTTTTGTAAGATTTTTTAATGTTAACATTTTATAATGCAGGTATAAATTTCTTTTCAGAATTCAACTGCTGCAACATCCTCAAACGTAATAGTTTTCAAATCTTCATCTGTTGGATTAATTATAGATGAAATTCTTTGTTCTTGTTTTGATATGGCAGAATAAAGAATAGTTTTTGCTGTAAAAGCATTTCTAAAGTTTTCATTTCTATTTTCATATAGTTGAGTATAAATTTCGAGCAACATCTGCAATGCACCTTCATCTAGCGTATAACCATGACTATTTGCAATAAGATATGATATTGAAAGTAGTTGACGAGGAGTGTAATCATCAAATTCGATTATATTAGAAAAATTCTTTAAAATACTTTGATAAGTATTTATTAATAAATTCATTTTATTAGTGATACCTGAGAAAATTACTACGAATTTATTTTTGTAATCACTCATTCTTTTTAAAATAATAGAAGCAGCTTCGCTACCAAATTCGTCATCGTTTTGGAAAAGTTCATATGCTTCATCAACAAATAATATTCCACCAAGTGACTCTCTTATAATTTCATCAGTATTTACTGCTGTTCTTCCCTGATAATTTACAACCAAATCTGTTCTACAAACTTTTATTAAATGGCCTTTATTTAGTATTCCAAGTTCTTTTAATATTTTGCTTAAAATTCTCGCAACTGTTGTTTTTCCAGTACCATCATTCCCAATAAAAATTGAATGAAGATTTTGTTCGATTATATGCAAACCTCGTTCTTTTTTTAATTGAATAATTTTTGAACCACTGATTAATTGATAAATTTTTTCTTTGGCTTTTTCCAGACCTACAAGAGAATTTAATTCATCCATATATTCTTGTAGTTTGAGAGGGTCCCCCTTTACTTGATATTCTGAAGCATTACTGCCTTTTCCTGTTACTTCTATTACATCATCTACTGTTATTGTGTTAAGTTTTTCTTCTGTTCTTTCTGAAGGTGGCAAATCAGCTACACGGAGCATAAGTTTTTGTTTAAGTTGCTCATAAATATTCCTAACAATTCTAGCGTTCCCAAATTTTTTATCTCTTGTTTTATATAAATTATTGAAATATTTAGTTAAATATTCTTCGGCATCTACTGCTAGTTCCTTTTTATCTTTTAAAAGGTATCTTTTTATTATTTGCATCATTTCATTGGGAGTATAATCTTCAAAAAAGAGAGACTTTGTAAATCGGGATTCAAGACCAGGGTTTGACTCGATAAATTTCTTCATCTCATCTGTATAACCAGCTGCAATTACAATGAATTTGCCTCTTTCATCTTCCATTCTTTTTAGTAAAATGTCGATTGCTTCCTTTCCGAAATCGGAACCTTGGCTTTCAGATTTATTTAGGGAATAAGCTTCATCAATAAAAAGTGTTCCACCAATTGCTTTGTCAATTATATTAGTTGTTTTTTCAGCTGTTTGTCCGACATAACCTGCAACTAGACCCTGTCTATCTGTTTCTACAAGATGACCTTTTGACAAAACTCCAAGAGCAGAAAATATTTTACTAAAAATTCTTGCTACAGTAGTTTTACCAGTTCCTGGATTGCCAAGAAAAAGGTAATGATTTGTAATTTTTTCTCTTAAATCTTCTCCTTGCTCCGCATAAAATCTTGCAAGTTTAACTAAATCATTGATTTCCTTTTTTACTGAATTTAATCCTATAAGATTATTTAATTCTTTGAGAGCTTCTTGAAGTGCTTCTTCATTTATTGGTAACTTGAAATTTTTTTCTTTTTCTTTTTTGAATATACTCTTTATATCATCAATTGTGATTGTATTTAAATTTTCTTTAGTTCGTCCGGATTCAGGTAAATTAATTACTCTTTTACTTAAATTAATTTTTGCCTCTTCGAAAATCTTTCTAACTAATCTTGCATTACCAAAACTTTTATCTCTAGTTCTA
>JARYLX010000103.1 GCA_029907415.1 Melioribacter sp. | reverse complement strand
TTTCCCACTTTTCCATCATCGGGATGTGCCTTTTGAAGAAGCAAAAAAAATGGGTGCATTAATGTTCTTTGGTGATAAGTATGGCGATAAAGTAAATGTAGTTCAATTTGGAAATTATACAATGGAATTTTGTGGCGGAACGCATGTTAAAAACAGCTCTCAAATAGGTTTACTAAAAATAATAAGTGAATCTTCAATTGCAAGTGGAATAAGAAGAATTGAAGCAGTTACGGGTGCTGGTGTGGAAAAATTTATTAAAGAACAGGAAACAAAAATTAAACACAAAGAAGAACTTTATGAAAAACTGCTTGAAGAAAAGAAAAAACTCGAAAAAGAGTTATCGGAACTAAAGTTTAAGGAAAAATTAAATGTAATAGATTCCATAATTAAAAATTCTGTTGATGTAAATGGAATAAAAATTTTTAAAGGAAAAGTTACTGCAGATAATATGGACGAGTTAAAATTAATGGGCGACGAACTAAGAAATAAAATAAAAAGCGGAATTGGTTTATTAATTTCTGAAATTGATAAAAAAGTTGGAATTGTGTGCATAGTTACAGATGATTTAATTAAGGACAAAAAAATCTCTGCCGGCAAGATTGTAGGAGATGTAGCAAAAATTTTAGGTGGTGGCGGTGGTGGAAGGCCTCATTTAGCTACTGCAGGCGGCAAAGATATAAGTAAAATTGATGAAGCATTAAGCAACTTTGAAAAAATAGTAAGCAGTTTATAAAATATTACTCAAATTCTTTTTTCATCTTTTACTTTTAATCTGATAATTACCTCAACGATTTTATTGCCAATTTTTTTTATATTGATTTAGAATAATTATAACAGCTTCTTATGAATGGCTACAAAATATTAATTGCCGATGACGACGAAACACTCTGTTACCTGCTAAAAGAAGAACTTGTTAATGAAGGCTACCGTGTCGATGTTGTTTATGATGGCAAAGATGCAATCGAAAATCTAAAAAGAAAACAATATGATGTATTGCTTCTTGACCTGGAAATGAGAGAAGTCCATGGCGAGAAAGTATTAAATTTTGTACAGGAAAATTTTCCTTCAACACAAGTAATAGTATTAACAGCAAAGTCAGATATTCGAACTGCAATTGACTGCATTAAACAGGGCGCATACGATTTTATTACAAAACCTTATGAATTTGGACAATTGTGCGTAACAATTGAAAGAGCCATTGAACATCGTGATTTAATTCTTCGAAATAAAATTCTTAGTTCAAAGGTCCAAACATTTCAATCAAATATTATTGGTGAAAGTGACAGTATAAAAGAAGTAATTCGTCTTGCGGAAAGAGCTGCAAAATCAGATTCAAATATTTTACTTGAAGGAGAAACAGGAACTGGCAAAGAACTTTTTGCCGAATTTATACACAAAAATTCAAACAGAGCAGATAAACCTTTCGTTGCAATAAATTGTGCTTCTCTGCCCGATCAGCTAATCGAAAGCGAATTATTCGGTTATGAAAAGGGAGCTTTTACTGATGCCAAAACTTCCAAACAAGGTCTGGTAGAAATTGCTAACGGTGGAACATTATTCCTCGATGAAATTGGAGAATTGAGTTTAACACTTCAGCCAAAACTTTTAAGATTTCTTGAAAATGGCGAATTCAGAAGAATTGGCGGAATTACAAATCTAAGTTCTTCTGTTAGAGTTATTGGTGCTACAAACAAGAATTTAATGGAAGAGGCAGAAAAGAAAAACTTTAGACGCGACCTTCTTTTTAGACTGAATGTAATCACACTTAAAATTCCACCTTTGCGGGAACGACAAAATGATGTTCTGCTTTTAGCTGAATATTTTCTTCAAAAGAAATCTCCTATTAGGGCAACAAAAAAATTATCCGAAGAAGCTAAAAAAGAATTAATGAAGTACAATTTTCCCGGCAATGTAAGAGAACTTGAACATATGATTGAAAGAGCAATAATTTTTTCTGACGGAGATACTATTTATCCTAAAGACCTTAATATTCCAAAAGATGATTTCGATTTCACAAACTTTGTAAAAGATGACGGAACTATAATGTCTCTGGAAGAGGTTGAAAAAATTCATATTAAAAAAGCTCTCGATGCATTCAACTGGAACAGAGAAAATACAGCTCGAGCACTGGGAATAAGCCAGAAAACTTTGTATACAAAAATTATTAAGTATAAACTGAAATAGATGCAAACAGAAGATAAAAGTCTTCCATTAAAACATCTTGCTCATGATATCAATAACATTCTTACTCGAATTTTAAATAGTGTTGAACTTCTGAAGAAAAAAGTAAACAATTATGATGATGTAAGTTCAATACTAAACAGTATTGAAAATGGCACTTATATGGTTTCAGAAATAATTGAAGATGTTATTACCGAAACAATTAACAAAGCACCAAGGAAAAAAAGAATAAATATCAATATTCTTATTAACGACCTTGCAAATACAATAGCAATTCAACTTAAAGAAAAAATTAATTTCGTTTTAAAACTTGAACCTGACCTTAATTTGATTGAAGGAAAATATTCAGATTTTTACAGAGTAATGTTAAATCTTATTGTTAATGCATCCGAAGCAATTCAAAATAAAGGAACTATTACAATTTCTACTTCGAATATAGAATCAAGCAGCACAAATGTTGACGAACTAAAACTTTTTGAAAATCAATCGTTCATTCAAATCAAAGTTGCTGATACTGGAATTGGCATCGATTCTTCAGCACTCCCTTATATTTTTGATGAAAAATTTTCTACAAAAAGCAAAATGAAGAATCGCGGTATAGGTTTAACTATTGTCAATAAAATTATCAAAAGTTATAACGGCTTAATCAAAGTTAAAAGTGAAGCAGGCAAAGGGACTGAATTTACTATTGTTCTACCTGCAATTAAATCACGTAAAAAGAAAAATCATAATGGCAAAAAAACCATCTTAATTGCAGAAGACGAAATTATTCTTAGAGAATTATTGTCAGAGTTGCTCGAATCTTATGGTTATAATGTTGTAACTGCTTCTGATGGTAAAGATGTTATATCAAAGATAAATTCCAAACTGATTCCTGACATTTTAATAATTGACCAGAAAATGCCGGATTTAGATGGAATCACCTGTATTAAGAAAATCAAAGAAATATATGAAGATTTACCTGTTATACTTGCAACCGGTTCACAAAGTGATTTTTTGGAGGACACAAATTTAACAAGCATCGTAAATAGAGTTATTAACAAACCCTATAACATCGAAGAAATGGTTTCAATTATAAGAGAACTTATCGGTTAATTAAAATAATTTATGAAAACAATTTTGTTACCCGGAACAACTCATCAAGTTAAATTTCTATTTGAAAATATAAAGACAAAATTAGAACAAATATTAATAATTGGCGCTGGACATGAGAATATTGCCATCGAAATCTCAAAGCATTATAACTCAAAAGTAAATTTAATTGTAGATGATTACGAATCATTCATAATTTCAAGACTTGAATTAAGGAATAACCAGGATATAAATGCAATCATTATGGAATATGAAAAAACAGATTTCGACGATAACTATTTTGATTTAATTTATGCTCAGGCTTCAATTTCTCTAACTAATAGAAATAAAATCATTAAAGAAATAAAAAGAATTTTAAAACCGAATGGATATTTTTGTGCAGGAGAACTTATTTCACTCAAAAAAGAAACACCAAAATTTATGAAAGATATTTATGATTCGTCCGCTTTGCTGCCATTGTTTATTGATGATTTAGAAAAATACTACATAGAAAGAAATTTTAAGGTAATTAACAAAATTGATTTGTCTAATACTCTAAGAGATTATTATTCAACAGCAATCGAAAAATTAAAAAGTGCCAAAGATAAATTAGATGATAAAGAAAAAGCATATTATAAAAAAGTAATAAACAGATTCAGTCACGAATCAAATGCTTATCTAAAATTAGGTGGAAATAAATATCTTGGATTTTTCGTTTTATTATTACAAAAGGGTGAAAATTGAAAAAGGGAGACTTAATCGAACTCGAAATTATTGATTATGCCTTTGAAGGGAAAGGAATAGCAAAAATTATAAAAGAAGTACATAAGCATGAGGAAGTTAATCCAAAAAAATTTGTTGTTTTTATTGATAACTCTTATCCCGGAGATAAAATCATAGCTCAGCTAACAAAAATTAAAAAAACTTATGCAGAAGGAAAGATAAAAGAATTTATCGAAAAATCTCCTTATCGTGTTGAACCCAGGTGCAAATATTTTGGAACATGCGGCGGTTGCAAACAACAGAATCTCGATTACAAAATTCAATTAAAATACAAAGAAGAACAAGTAATAGACATATTCGAAAGAATCGGCGGCTTATCAAGCTTTGAAATTAATTCCATAATTCCTTCAGAAAAAATTTTCTTTTACAGAAATAAAATGGAATTTTCTTTTGCTACAAAAAGATGGATTACGGAAAATGAGATTGCTTCAATGCAGGAAGTAAAAGACAAAGACTTTGCACTTGGTTTACACATTCCCAATTTCTTTGACAAAGTTCTTGATATTGATGAGTGTTTTTTGCAATCAGAATTAAGTAATAAAATTCTAAACTTCTCAAGAAAATTTTTTAAGCAACGCAATTCTTCAATTTATTCAACACAAACACATTCTGGTTTTTTGAGAAATCTTGTTATTCGACAATCAGCTCATTCTAATGATGTAATGGTAAACCTTGTTACTTCGGAAGAAAACGAAAAATTAATGATAGAATTTCGTGATGAACTATTAAATAATTTTCCAGAGATAACTACTTTTGTGAACAATATTAACAAAAAAAAATCACAAGTGGCTACTGGTGATTATGAAATAGTTTATCATGGTTCAGGTTACATTTATGATTATATTGGAAATTATAAATTCAGAATAAGTGCTAATTCATTTTTTCAAACGAATACACTCCAAGCAGAAAAACTTTATAAAACTGCAATGAATTTCGCTTTATTAAAAGGTGATGAAGTTATTTATGATTTATACTCGGGCGCAGGTACAATTCCAATTTTTATTTCAAAAAATGCTAAAGAAATTTATGGATTTGAAAGTGTTTCTTCTGCTGTAGCTGATGCAAACATCAACATTGAAATAAATAATGTTTCTAATTTTGAACCATTGCTCTGGGATTTAAATAAATCATTACTGCCATTCATCAAACAAAAAAAATTACCCCCTCCGGACATTATAATTGCAGACCCGCCAAGAAATGGAATGAATCCCAAAACTATAAATGATATTTTGCAATTAAATCCCGAAAAAATAATTTACATTAGCTGCAATCCAGCAACGCAAGCAAGAGATATAAAACTTCTTTGTAACGAAAAATATAAATTGATAAAAATTCAGCCTATTGATATGTTTCCTCATACCTATCATATTGAAAATGTAGCTTTGCTAAAAAAAATAAGCTGATATAAAAAATGAATGAAGAGGTAAAAAAAAGAATTGAAAATATTTTCAGGAATTCTAATTCATCAGATGAATTATTCGATGCATTTGATGAAGCAATAAAACTCAAAATAAATGATGTAGAAATTTATAAAATTTTGCTTGCCAATCCAGCCTTATCGCTCGACGAAATAAAAATGTATACAGAAAAACTATTACGTGAACTTACTGAACATAGATTTCAAATATCAATGTGGACAGCCAAAGTTTTTGAAAATCTTCAGAGTAATTTCGATTATCTTGAAAGTGCTATTAACTATTACATTAAATCAATTCAAATTAATCCTTCTTCTTATGAACCTTTATTGGGACTTCTTAAACTTTACAACTATGATTTAGAGCTTCCAACCAATCAAAAAATATTAAAAATAATTGAAGAAAATTTGAAGCAGGTAGAAATAAAAAGTAAAGTTTACTTTGCACTTGCAAACTTATATAAAAAACTTGGCGACCATCAAAAAGAAGCTAAGTATGCTGCACTTGGTGAAAAATCAATGGAACAAGAACGCGATATAAAAGATTAGCTTTTTATTTAATATTTGTAAAATGTTCGTCTTCTTTTTAATAATAATATCCTATCGTAAAGTAAAAAAATGTTGGGCTCCAAACGACAATATTTTTCGGAAGCGTATTTTTAATATAAAAACTTTTCCCGAACGAAAAATCAGCTGGTCCTACTGGAGTTTGGAAAGAAATTGTTCCTCCAATTCCATGTCGTAAATCTTTAAATCGAATTTCTTCTTTCTGATTCCATATTGAGCCTAAATCGTAACGAAGACTAACATATGTTGTAAAAAAAAGTTTCACAGGTAATTTATATCGATAGCCGAGTGAAGTAAGAAAAATTTGTCTCCCTCGATATTCATATTCTCTCATCCCGAAGAAAGAATTTTGTCCACCAAGTGAAAATTGCTGGCTCAGTGGCAAAGTTTTATCTGCAAAACCAAAAATTGTTTTGAAAATCATTGTATGATTTTTAATTATGCTAAAAGTGTTTTTATAATCAAAGTAAAATTTTGTATAACTTACATCACCGCCCAATGCTGCTTGAGCAGTTTCATAAAAGGTTCTTACAAGAAATCCCTCACTTGGAAAAGGATAATCGTTTTGAGAATCAATAAAAAGTGTAAATCTAATACTTGATATCATTGATTTATAAGTTGGGATAGAATAGTTAGACTTATTTTTAATTTGGTCCTGTTGAAATCTTGCTTCAATTAGTAAATTACCAAACCTTTGAACTTGAGTTCCAACACCAAATGACCCACCATAAAATATTTGTCTATATTCTCCAATTTTATTTCGAATAAATCTGTTGAATGCTGCAGTCGTATCGTTGCTATAAACATTCACATCATTGAATTCATAAAATGCTCTTAGTTTATAGGTTAAATATGTATCAAATACACGGTTGGCCTTATGTTCTAAAATATATGAACGTGTTCTGATTCCACCGGATAATATTGCTCCAACTTCAGTTCCTGTCCCATTAAAATTTTCGTCACGAATATCAACTGACATTTGTGAATAATTTTCATTATCAACTCTAAAACCTAAACGCAAAACACTTGATGGTTTTTCTATCAATCGTATCTTGATATCATTTTTTCCAGAATTATTTTCTGTTAATAATTCAACCTGTTCAAATAAATTTGTACTGCGAAGATTTGATAAACCCTTTTTTGCATCTTCATATTTAAAATAATCGCCCTGTTTAAGTGGAAATTCCCTTGTTACAATTCTTTCATTTGTTTTTTCATTTCCTTCTACAAAAACTTTATTAATTTTTCCTTCATTAATTTTTATTAGAAGTTTATTAGAATCTTCGTAGAAATCTACTTCTTCTATCTGTGTTAGAACATAACCTTTTGAGCGATAGAGATGCAAAATTTGAAGAAGTGCTTTCAATACCGAATCGGGATTAAATGGTTTGCCAAGAAGAGGATTTAAAATGTCTGTAAAATCTTTTGCTGTTAATAATGAATCACCACTCAATTCATAACTTTCTATTTTAGAATTATAAATGGCATGCAGAGTAACAAGTGTTTTATTATTATCTTTAACTATTTCATAGAATAAATCTTTAAAATTACCAGTTCGCTGCAAGAGATAAAGTTTGTACAACAGATCTTTCTTGCTTATTAAATCATAATGTTCTGTATTTATTATTGTATCTATTCTGAAAGAATTGTTAACAATAAAAACATTTGTCAAATATTCATTTTGAAATTGTAAATTATTTTTAAATTGTAATTCGAATTTCTTCTCAATATTATCAACAACTTTTTTTGCTGCTTCATAACCTTTCGCGACCAGTTCATTTAAGCTATCGAAATCAGTATTTTTTCTTCCTTGCAAATCGGGTTGAATTATAAAATCAGCTTCTTCAAGTTGTTGTTCATTTAAGATTTGCATCGGGATACTAACTAACTGGTCTGCAATTACCCATGGATAATTTAATTCACTTTCCTGATAAAGCGGACTTACTGTATTTGCAGCTATTACAATATCAGCTCCAAGTTTTCGCGTTTCTTTTACGGGTATATTAGCTACAAGTCCACCATCAACCAAATTATAAGAATCTTTTTTGACTGGAGGCAAAAGAAGAGTAACACTTGAACTTGCCTGCAACGCAAGTCCAAGTGGAGGTTCTGAAAGAATAATTTCCTTGCCTGAAACTAAATCTGTTGATATTGCTCTAAACTTATAAAGCAGTTCATCAAAATTATTTTTTGATTTTATAGGTGCACTCAACGCAAGTAAATTTAGATAATTGGCACCGCGCTGCCCTGAGAGTATAGATTTCGGAATTAATGGCTTGAGTCCTTCCAGTCTAAATGTTACAACAGCTTTATCCTGTGTAATTTTCTGTTCTACAAATAATTCATTTCTATTTGTCTGTTCAATTGAGAAAAAATCTCCCCAATTAGTTGATACAACAATTGAATCAAGTTCATTCAAATTGTAACCAGAAGAATAAAGTCCGCCAATTATACTTCCCATGCTTGTTCCAACAATAATTTCTACTGGAAGATTTTTTTCTTCAAAAGCTTTTAATATTCCGAGTTGAGAAATTGCACGTGCCCCCCCACCACTTAATGCAATCCCAATTTTGGGAAGATTAGCAGGTATTTTTTTAGTTAACCCAAATGGTAAATTTTTATCTATCAGATTTAACCGCAGCGTATCTTTTGGCTGCGCAAACATAGAAGCAGTTAAAGCAATAATTATGAAAAATTTATATGCTTTATTCACACCGGTTACCAGACCGTAGTTTATTTTCTTTTATGAGCTGTTTTCTTTTGTGCTTGAGCCTGCTTTTCTGCTGCTTCCATCATCCGAGCCATGAACCCTTTCTTTTTCTTTGGGTCTGCTACAGGTACAAGTTCAACATCATCTTTCCTTTTATTTATATAATATTGCTGAACAATTGAGAGTAGATTGAACATAAAATAATAAAGATTCAATCCTGATGGAAATCCCATAAACATCAGTGTAAACATTATTGGCATAATGTAAACAAGAGCTTTTTGAGACGGGTCCTTAATACTTTGCTTTTGCTGGATGAACATTGTTATTCCAAGTAAAAGTGCAAGTCCACTTATGATATCAATATTAAATAAAGGAATCTTAAAAGGTAGTTTATAAATTTTATCCGGAGCAGATAAATTATCTATCCATAATACAAAAGGCTGCTGTCTTATATCAATAACATTATTAAACAGACTCCACAGAGCAATTAATATTGGCATTTGCAAAAGCATAGGCAAACATCCACCCATTGGATTAATCCCATAAGTTGAATAAAGTTTCATTGTTTCTTTTTGAATTCTCTGCGGATCATCTTTATATTTTTCTTTGATTTCATTTATCTTTGGCTGAAGCATCTGCATCTTTTTCATTGACTTCATACTCTGGCGGGTTAATGGATGCAGTGCAAATTTTATAATTATTGAAAGTACAATTATTACTAGACCATAATTTGGGATGAACTTATGAAGAAATTGAAGCAATGGTAAAAGAACATATTCAGAAATTGGACGAATTATAAATTTCAAACCGAAGAAACTTCCGAAATCAACTATAACTTCAAAATTTTTCCCGTAACTTTTAAGAACATCGTAATCGATTGGTCCCAAATATAATTTGAAAGAATCTTTTTGATACTTCTGATTTTTG
>JARYLX010000102.1 GCA_029907415.1 Melioribacter sp. | reverse complement strand
AAAGAATTTCACCGACACGAAGGATTTTATCCCGAAGCAGATCTTTTACAGAGCAAAGGATTAAAATCAAAGAAATAATCTCAGTGGCTCTCTGTGATTTCTCTGTGGAACTCTGTGTAATGCTCAACTACACTACAGTTAGGCAGGGAAGACAACCAGCACTTGCCTCTTTTGGTTGGGGCGTACTATCAATACTTCTTTCGCCTTGTCATCTTTCGAGTATTCCGCTTGTAATTAGTTACATTACTTCACAAGGAAAAATTTCTCTGAAACGAACTTTTTATATTTCTCTGATTTTTGCCATCGGAATTCTTATTACTATTGCAGTAATAAGAATAATTACTGCATCACTTGGCAGATTAATGGGTGATATTGGTGCAACCGGAAATTATTTAGTAGCAGGAATATTTTTTCTTGTTGGTCTTTATCTTTTGGATATTATTAAACTTGATTGGAACACAACTAGACTTAGACAAAGGAAAATTCTTCTTGCTCAAAAGGAATATATAAGTAGAATAATTAAACAAGGAATAAACTAGGGAGTCTGGGATAAATCACTTAATGTAGAAAATGTTGCAACTCTTGATATGGGAATCCCAATTTCATTGAACATAGATGATGATATTAGAGCCAGGCACAGTTAAGCAAGAAAAATTTTGCGAATGAATGATTGGTTTAATAAAAAGGGCTTTAGAAAAAAGATAAAATTTTTTTATCTGAATAAGTAAGTAATTGTTTACTTAATGTAAATGAAAAATAAATGGAAACCAAAATAACCAATATCGCAGTAGTAACAGATGATGGAGTAACAATCAGTCAGCATTTTGGAAGAGCAAGATTTTACAAAGTACTTTCGGTTCAAAACGGTAAAGTAATAAAAAGAGAACGCCACGAAAAACCTGGTCATCATAATTATGCGCAGGAAGAACATCATAATTCAGATGACCAGCACGGACTTGATGAACATTCACATTCCAAACACGTTAGTATGGCAGAAGTGATTAATGATTGCCAGATTTTACTAGAACGTGAAATGGGAAATGGCATTTAACGAAGAATGCATCAACTTAAGATTAAACCGGTTGTAACGGAAAAAAAAATATTGATGAAGCTGTTCAGGCTGTTATTAACGGTTCAATAATAGATCACACTAAAAAATTGAAGTTAAGCGAAATCTTAAAATAGATTTTCAACTTGCTGGATTTTATTTAATAAATATGCAAGCGAAAAGACGGGCCTTTATAATTGGTAAAAGACATTGCGATTTAGGTAACGGTCTTTTCAAGAATGTGCTTGGTAGAAGAATGAACTATAGTTGTGCTTAATGGTAGAATGCTGATAATTTATATGAAGTTCAGGAAAATAAACTTGATTTGTAAAAAACTTTATCTCAAACCCGGGATGCGCGTGCTTTATGTCGTCTGCATCTGGGGAGCATTTGGGAAATATACCGCTGAAAAATATGGTGTTGAAGTTGTTGGAATTACTGTAAAAGAACAAGTTGCTCTTGGAAAAGAATAGTGCCAAGGTTTATAAGTTGACTACAGATTGCAGGATTACAGAGAAGTTAACGAAAAGTATGATAAAATTGTAAGTGTTGGAATGATTGAAAACGTTAGATACAAAAATTACAAAAAGTATTTCCAATTAGCAGAAAGAAACTTAAAAGATGATGGACTATTTTTACTTCATACAATATGCAGTAATAATTCTGTCTGTTGAGTCTCAACAATAGCTAATCCGATGAATTGGAAAGAAAGAGTCATTAAGATGAAGTGAGATTATTTTTTATTGATTATTTTTGATTTGCATGTATTGGGGTTATATTGGACTTTTTGTATCCCATATTGAAAAAATTTACTTTTAGATATCTCCATTAAAGAAAACATTTGACACCTTAATTATAAATTTATATTCTTATTTTAAAAGAGAAATTAAAATGGACTTAGAAAAATACTTGTCAAGTTTCGATTACGAAGCTCAGAAGAAAATAAAAATACAAATTCCAGAATTAATGGAAATACTGAAGAAAGGAGAAATTCAATTTATTGATGTTCGCTTCAAAGAAGAAATTGAACTTTGGAATTTTATATTTTCAAAAAATATTCCTCTTAATAATATGCCGTATAGATTGAATGAAATCAAAAAAGATAAATTAGTAGTAACTGCTTGTCCTCATTACGATAGAGCGATTATAACCAGGATGTTTTTAATAAAATGGATTTAATGCAAGATATTTAGTCGAAGGTCTTTTAAGAATAGCTGATTATTTATGTGGTGATAATGCAAAACATTTTTATTATTCATTAATAATAAAGAGGAACAATGTCAAACTTAGGTTTAGCATTTGGCGGCGGTGGCGCAAGAGGTTTAGCTCACATTGGTGTGCTAAAAGTTTTCGATAATGAGAATATAAAAATTGCTGCAATTACTGGATGCAGTATGGGTGCGATTGTTGGTGGCCTATATGCATACTTTGGAAATGCAAAAGATGTGGAAGAATTTATTCTAAATGCTATGAAACATCCAAAGTTCAAAGAACTTGGAATTGAAAAGCTAAATGAGAATTCAAAAAATGCAGATAAAAATTATTTCAATAAATTTCTTGATTATATTGAACTCAGATTGCAAGCAATTAAATCATTAACAACTTTATCATATTTTGATGAGGAAACAACAAAAAAAATTTATGATTTGCTTCCAGATATTTCATTGGATAATCTTAAAATAAAATTTTCAGCAATTTCAACAGATTTAATTACAGGCGAAGAAATAAATTTTGTTAAGGGAAATCTGAGGGATGTATTGCGTGCAAGTTCTGCAATTCCCGGTATTTTCCCGCCGGTTAAATTAAATGGGTATTTACTAATTGATGGTTATACTTCGGAAAATGTTCCTGCATCTAAAGTTCGACAAATTGGTGCATCAAAGGTTGTGGCTGTTAATGTTTCAAAAACATTAAATATAATTGAACCGCCCAAAAATTTAATTGATATATTATATCGGACTGAAGATATTACTTCATATCATTTATCAATGATGAAATTAAAAGAAGCAGATTTAATTATTTATCCTGATGTCATGAATTACTCATGGACAGATTTCGATAAAGCAAAAGAAATTATTGAAGCTGGTGTAAAAGCAGCAGAAAAAAAATTAAATGAAGTAAAAGAATTGTTACATGAATATTCAATTTTTAGAAGAGTAAAAAATTTTTTAAGAAATACGGTTAGAATATAATTACAAACTTTATTTAAAATAATTTCTTTTGTAATTTTGCATAGGGCTATGGAGTTAGCCTGTAATAAAATGTCCAAATTAAACCTATCGGACTGATAACTCCTACCTTTAGAAACAATAATCAATTTGGGTAAATAATGCAGAACTATATAATTGTATTTATCGGTGCAGGAATCGGAGGAGTACTTAGATATTGGCTTTCCGGTTTTGTCTATAAATTTCTGCCTCCAACTTTTCCGTATGGGACATTGTCAGTTAATGTTTTGGGAAGTTTTATAATTGGTATTGTCATGTATTATCTTGATGCCAATGAATTAATCAGCACTCAATTAAGATTATTTTTAACAATTGGATTTTGTGGTGGATTAACTACATTTTCTACTTTTTCTTATGAAACAATTAACTTTCTAAAAGAAAGAGAATATTACTATGCTGGATTAAATATTCTATTAAATCTTCTCCTTACTCTTTTTGTACTTTTTGTTTCATATAAACTTTCTAAAATAATTTCTGGAGAATAATATGGAAATTAAAGGGGAGGCAAAATTAGTCCGCATATTTGTTGGTGAAGACGACATACTTCATCACATGCCGGTTTATGAAAAAATTGTTTTAGAAGCAAGAAAAGCTGGATTGGCTGGAGCTACAGTTTTTAAAGGAATTATGGGATTTGGAAAAGCAAGTCGAATTCATACTTCAAAAATTTTAAGACTTTCTGAAGATATGCCAATAGTAATTGAAATAGTTGACGAAGAAGAAAAAGTAGAAAAATTTTTGTCAATACTTCACGACATATTTGAAGAAGCAAAATGCGGCGGATTAATTACAATAGAAAAAGCTGAAATTATTAAATATGTAACTGGTTCATCAAAATAAGTTTAGAAAGTATCTTGAATTATTTACAAATTTATTTCAATGGAACAAAATTTTTATAATCTGATCATTGATGTAAAAAATTTTTTTATTTCACTAAAAATATTGATAAAAAAGTATCCATGGATGTTTTTAACATCAATTATTATGTAATTTTCATTTTTTTGATAGACGAACCAATTAGAAATTTATTCTTAAAATTACATAATAGCACATTCGATTTTATTTTAGGCAAAGCCCATTGTTATGGCAAACCATATTTAACATTAATTTCTTTTCTGCTTTTATATTTGTCAGGAAGTCTTTTTAACAAAAATAAATTAAAAGAGTCCAGCTGGAAAATATTTGAAGCTTTTGCGACATCGGGAATAATTTCTATTATAAAAAATTAGAACTAATTTATTTGATAAAATATTTATAAATAATGAACAATTTTTATAAAAGATATGTTTTCAATTATGAATCTTGACAAAATAATCAAGATTCAATAGTTTTACATTAACAATTCTTAAAAGGAAGTAAAAATGAATGAATTGAAAGAAAACATAAATAAGCCAAAAGAAGAAATTTCTGATGATATGAAAGTTCTTGATGATTTAACTAAATCAGAATACAAATGGGGATTTGTTACTGATATAGAATCTGAAATTGCTCCAAAGGGTTTGAATGAAGATATTATCAGATTAATTTCCTCTAAAAAAGGTGAACCTGAATGGATGACTGAATGGCGTCTCAAAGCATTTCGATATTGGCAAAAAATGGAAGAACCGAAATGGCCTAATGTTACTTATCCGCCAATAGATTTTCAGGATATAAGTTATTACTCGGCTCCAAAGAAAAGACCTCAAAAAAAGAGTCTTGACGAAGTTGACCCTGAATTACTCAGAACATTTGAAAAATTAGGAATTCCTCTCGAAGAACAAAAAGTTTTAGCAGGAGTTGCTGTTGATGCTGTATTTGATTCTGTTTCTGTTGCAACAACATTTAAGGAAACTTTGAAAGAAAAAGGAATAATTTTTTGTTCTATTTCAGAAGCTATAAGAGAACATCCTGATTTAGTGAAAAAATATTTAGGCTCAGTAGTTCCTTACACAGATAATTTTTATGCTGCATTAAACTCCGCAGTATTTAGTGATGGTTCATTTGTTTACATACCGAAGGGTGTTCGTTGTCCGATGGAACTTTCTACATATTTTAGAATTAATGCTCAGGAAACAGGTCAATTTGAAAGAACTCTCATTATTGCCGATGAAGGTTCTTATGTTAGTTACCTCGAAGGATGCACAGCACCAATTCGAGATAATAATCAGTTACATGCAGCTGTGGTTGAATTGATTGCTCTCGATTATGCCGAAATAAAATATTCCACAGTTCAAAATTGGTATCCAGGTGATAAAGAAGGAAAAGGCGGAATTTATAATTTCGTTACTAAAAGAGGAGCTTGCAGAGGAAAACATTCCAAAATTTCATGGACTCAAGTCGAAACTGGTTCTGCAATTACATGGAAATATCCAAGTTGTATTTTGCAGGGAGATTATTCAGTAGGCGAATTTTATTCTGTTGCTGTAACAAATAATTATCAGCAAGCTGATACTGGCACAAAAATGATTCACCTCGGTAAGTACACTAAAAGCACTGTTGTTTCTAAAGGAATTTCTGCAGGCAGAAGTAAAAATTCTTATCGTGGATTAGTGAAAGTAGGACGAAATGCAATTGGAGCTCGTAATTTTACTCAATGCGATTCAATGCTTATGGGTGATAAATGCAGTGCAAATACATTTCCTTACATTGAAGTCGAAAACGATACGGCAAAAGTTGAACACGAAGCCACAACTTCTAAAGTTGGCGAAGACCAGATTTTTTATTTGAACCAGAGAGGAATTTCTACTGAAGATGCAGTTAATATGATTGTCAATGGATTTTGTAAAGAAGTATTTAAAGAACTTCCAATGGAATTTGCAGTAGAAGCACAAAAACTTCTTGCAATAAGTCTTGAAGGAAGTGTTGGATAAAAAATTTTATAACAAAAAAGAAGGAATAAAATGTTAGTAATAAAAAACTTACATGCTAATGTTGAAGGAAAAGAAATACTTAGAGGAATAAACCTTGAAGTAAAAGCCGGAGAAATACATGCAATCATGGGACCGAATGGTTCCGGCAAAAGTACTCTTGCAAATGTTCTTGCAGGAAATAAAAGTTATGAAGTAACCGAAGGAGAAATCTGGTTCGAAGGAAAAAATTTACTTGAAATGGAACCAGAAGAAAGAGCTCGCGAAGGTGTATTCTTAGCTTTTCAATATCCAATTGAAATTCCAGGAGTTACCAATGCAACATTTTTGAAAACAGCAATTAATGAAAAGCGAAAACACCTTGGACAGCCGGAACTAACTCCAAAAAAATTTTTGGACTTGATGAAAGAAAAATCAAAAATACTTGGCATGGATGATACATTAATCAGCAGGTCTGTTAATGTTGGATTTTCCGGCGGCGAGAAAAAACGAAATGAAATTTTTCAGCTTCTTATGTTGAATCCAAAACTTGCTATACTTGATGAAACCGACTCGGGTCTTGATATTGATGCACTTAAAATTGTTTCTAATGGAGTAAATATATTTCACAATGAACAAAATGCAGTAATTGTTGTAACTCATTATCAAAGATTACTTAATTATATTGTGCCGGATTATGTTCATGTTTTGTCAAAAGGTAAAATTGTAAAATCGGGTGGAAAAGAATTAGCATTATTGCTCGAAGAAAAAGGTTATGATTGGATTAATTCAGAAGAACTTGAAACACAAAAAGCTTAATTGAAGAGGAATGAATTTATGAATCAAATTAGCATACGTAATAAAACTAAAGATTGGTATCTCTCTAATCTTGATATTATGTTGAAAAAATTGAATGGCAAACAAAATAAATTTTTTAACGAATTTAGAGAAGAAGCAGTTAGAAGATTTAGAGAATTAAATTTTCCTACAAGAAAAGATGAGGAATGGAAATACACCGATGTTTCTCCAATTCTCGAACAAAATTTTGTTCCATCTGTTTTTTTGAAGAATCCTACTTTAACAATTGATGACATAAAAAAATATTTATTTACTGGATTCGATTTTTATCTTGCAACATTTATCAATGGAATTTTTGTTGAAGAATTGAGCGATTTGGATAATCTTCCCAAAGGCGTGATTGTTGGGAGTCTTAATAAATTAGTTAATGAGAATACCGAATTATTAAAAAATTATCTTAATAAAATTTCGAATATTGATAATATCTTTAATGCACTAAATAATATTTATGCATTGGATGGTATTGTAATATTGACTGATGAGAAAGTAGTTGTTGATAAACCAATTCAGATTTTGTTTTTGAATGGAAATACTGAAAACCAAATTCTTTCTTCTCCTAAAAATCTAATTATTGCAGGTAAGAATTCTCAATTAAGCATAATTATGAACTATAAAGGATTTGGTAATTTCAGATATTTTACAAATTCTGTTACAGAAGTTTTAATTGATGATTATGCTGCCGTTGATTATTACAAAATTCAAGATGAAAAAGATGATTCTTTTCATATCGAAAAAATTCATGCTGTTCAAAAGAATAACAGCATATTCAATCAATTTAATTTGAGTTTTGGTGGAAACCTTGTGCGGAATGATATTAACTCATATCTAAATGGTGAATACAACGAAACACATTATTATGGATTGTATCTTGCAAAAGGGAAACAGCATATAGACAATCATACATTTGTTGACCATGCTAAGCCAAATTGTATGAGTAATGAACTATACAAAGGTATTCTAGATGATAATGCTCGTGGTGTTTTTAATGGAAAGATAATTGTAAGACCAAATGCACAAAAGACAAATGCATATCAACAGAATAAATCAATTCTGCTTTCAGGCAGCTCAAGAGTTGATACAAAACCACAACTCGAAATTTTTGCAGATGATGTAAAATGTACTCATGGAGCAACTGTGGGTCATCTTGATGAAGAAGCAGAATTTTACATTCGTTCCCGCGGTGTTCCACAAGAACTTGCCAAATCAATTTTAATCAGAGCTTTTGCTTATGATGTTGTTGAAATGATTAAGATTGAAGAACTGCGAGAGCAGATTAATCATATGATATTTGAACATTTGCATCGTGTAGAAATTCAAAATCAATAAATTCTTCTGAAAAAATTTTAGGTGAATTGTGATTAATTCTATTACAGAAGTAAAAAGAAAATTTAATGTCGAGGAAGTTCGCAACGATTTTCCAATTCTAAAAAGATTGGTCAATGGAAAACCTCTAATCTATCTCGATAATGCTGCAACTACTCAAAAACCACAAACTGTAATTGATGCAATTACTCACTATTATACTTATGATAATGCAAATATTCATAGAGGATTATATTTCTTAAGTGAGCTTGCAACAGAACAATATGAAAATGCTCGATTAAAAGTAAAAGAATTTATTAATGCAATTAGTGCTTCTGAAATTATATTTGTAAGAGGAACCACAGAAGCAATCAATCTTGTCGCTTCTACTCTTTGCAGGACAAAATATTTCAAAGAAGGAGATGAAATTATAATATCAAATATGGAACATCACTCGAATATTGTTCCTTGGCAATTAATAAGAGACAGAAAAAATATTCAATTGAAAGTTATTCCAATTAATGATGCTGGCGAACTTGATTTAGATGCTTTCAAAAAATTAATAACAGAAAAAACAAAACTTGTTTCAGTTGTTCATATTTCTAATACTCTCGGAACCATAAATCCAGTAAAAGAAATTATTAAAATTGCTCATTCACATAACATTCCAGTTTTAATTGACGGTGCACAGGCTATGTCGCATTTAAAAATTGATGTTCAAGAACTTGATGCAGATTTTTATGTTTTTTCAGGACATAAAGTTTTTGGTCCAACTGGTATTGGTGTTTTATACGGTAAAACAGAATATCTCGAAATGATGCCTCCTTATCAAGGCGGTGGTGATATGATTCGTACAGTAACTTTTGAAAAAACTACTTTTGAAGATATACCTCGCAAGTTCGAAGCCGGAACCCCAAACATTGCAGGTGGTATTGGACTTGGTGCTGCAATTGATTATTTAAATCAGTTCGATAGAAGTGAATTAATTGCTTATGAAAATTCATTACTTGAATATGCTACTCAAAAATTATCTGAAGTAGAAGGTTTGCATATAATTGGGACTGCAAAAAATAAAGCATCTGTAATTTCATTTATAATTGATGGGATTCATCCTTATGATATTGGAACAATTATCGATACTGATGGTATTGCAATCAGAACCGGGCATCATTGCACTCAACCTATCATGAAAAGATTTAATATTCCTGCAACTGCAAGAGCATCATTTTCTTTTTATAATACAAAGGAAGAGATTGATAAATTTGTAGAAAGTTTGAAAAAAGTAAAACAAATGTTTGCATAAATTATGATTGATAAAGGAAAACTTGAACAAGATATTATTGCAGTTTTAAAAACATGCTATGATCCTGAAATTCCAGTTGATATATGGGAATTAGGATTGATATACGAGTTAAAGATTGATGATGAA
>JARYLX010000101.1 GCA_029907415.1 Melioribacter sp. | reverse complement strand
TTCTTTGGTACAGCCACTTGTCATATCTTTAGGGTAGAAATAAAGAATTACTTTACTTCCTAAAAAATCCTTTAAAGATACTTTCTTACCATTAATATCTAACAAAGTAAAGCTTGGTGCTTTTTTACCGACTTCAAGCATAATATCCCCGGCATTTATGATAATTTTTTTAATGTTTCTTTTATTGCATTGTAGTTTGGTTCCTCACCAGCATTTTCAAGAACTTCTACATATTGAACTATTCCATTTTTATCAACGACGAAAGCAGCTCTTTTAGAAACCCCTTTCAAGTTGAATTTATCTGGAAGCCAAACATCATAAAATGCACCGTATAATTGTGAAACTTCTTTATTAAAATCACTGAGCAAAGGGAAATTAAATTGATGTTTATCTGCCCATAATTTTTGAGCAAAAGGTCCATCAACACTTATTGCTAATACTTGTGCATCAAGATTTTCATAATCTTTCATGCTGTCTCTTGTTGAACATAATTCTTTTTCGCAAACAGAAGTTCCAACTGCAGGGAAAAATAAAATTACTACATTTTTCTTCCCTCTGAAATCAGATAATGTGAAAGCTTCATTATTTGCATTTTTTAAAGAGAAATCTGGGGCTATATCTCCTACTTTAAGTGACATTTTTTCCTCCTTTTTTATTCGTTAATTTTTCTTCCAATTTTCACTTTTACTTGAAATTCAATTTTACCTTCAGAAGTAATTCTACCACGTTGTTCAATAACTTCGAACCAGGCAACTTTCTTTTCTTTATTTGCTTCTTCAACTACTGATTTAATTGCATCACTAATACTTTCTAATGATATACCAACTCTTTCAATTAATTCAAAATTTCTTGACATTTTTCTCCTCCTATTTATAAAAATTCATTTTAGTAAATTTAATTACAAAAGAAAAACAGCAATATTTATTGCTTAGTTCATTTTAAGAATTCTCATTCATAAAATTATTAAAAAATCTTAAATGAAATATTTATATACTCAAATTAATTTAATAAAAGAGATATTAACATTTGCTTTTCTTGAAAATGGTTGATATTTTTATGTAGACTTAATCTAAATTATATGAAAAATGAACTTAGATATTAACGCAGCTCACGAAGAATTCAGAAGATATTTAAAAAAAGAAAACCACCGTATTACACCGGAAAGATTCGAGGTTCTTGATTACGCTCTCGAATATGATGGACATTTTGGTGCAGATGAATTGTATTTGAAAATGAAAAACAACAACTCAAACATTTCGAGAGCAACGGTTTATAACACACTCGAACTGCTTGCAGCTTGCGATTTACTTGCAAAAAGAAATTTCGGTGAGAACAAAACCAGATACGAAGCAAAGTATGGGAAAAAAAGTCACGACCATCTAATATGTACAAATTGTGGTGCAATCAAAGAATTTTCTGAACCTATTATTGAAAAAATTGTCAAAGAAATTTCAGAAAAACTTGGTTTTGAACCTTCAGGTCATTCATTTTATATATTTGGTAAATGTAACAATTCTAACTGCAAATTGAGGAAAGATGACAAAAATGACACTTGATAAAGCAAAAAAGGGAAGTAGAGTAACAATTCTAAATTTGCCTTCAGGTCAATACAAAGTACAGTTTCTTCGTCTTGGAATTACTGAAGGTGATTCTGTTTTATGTTCTGAACGATTACCGGGAGGAACAATTGTAATTCAAAAAAATAGACAAGAAATTGCCATTGGCAGTGATTTAGCAAAGAAAATTAAAATAATTCTTCAGTGAAAATTATGAGCTATGAAAATTTTGAAAACCAGCATACAGCCGACCAATTGATTGAGAACCATAAAGTCTCTCAAACCTTATTAAAAGAAAAAATAGTTCTTGTAGGCAACCCAAACGTTGGCAAGTCTTGTATTTTTAATTATTTGAGTGGAATGTACGTTGATGTCTCCAATTTCCCGGGCACAACAATTTCTATTAACAAAAGTTTTTATAAAGACAAGGAAATTTTTGATACCCCTGGAATTTATGGAGTTTCTTCATTTAATGATGAAGAAAGAGTTGCAAAAGAAATTATTTTATCTTCGGACATTGTCTTAAATGTAGTTAATGCACTTCACCTCGAAAGAGACCTATTCCTTACTCTTCAATTAATCGATATGGGCAAAAGAGTTTCTGTGCTGCTTAATTTTTCTGATGAACTCAAGAAAAGAAAAATTAAAATAAATACAGAACTCTTATCAGAACTGCTTGGTGTAGAAGTAATTGAAACATCTGCAATTTCAAAATATGGATTTGACAAAATTGACTACGCAATTCAAAATGCAAAAATTGGTAATCAACAGCTCGAACTTTTTGCACTTCTTCAGCAATTAATGGAAAAATCAATCCCTCAAGCAGAAGCACTTTTAATTCTTGAAGGCGACGAGGAAACTGCAGTTAAGTATAACATCAAAAGTGATAAATCAGATTCAAGAGAAAAAATTTATATAAGCAGAAGAAATAGAGTAAATGATATTGTTGACCAAGTTGAACATGAAGATTCAAAAAAAGGAGAAATATTTAATCTAATCGGGAGAATGTCATTAAATCCTAAAACTGGTATACCAATTCTTTTTCTAATGTTGATTTTAGTTTATTTCTTTGTTGGTGATTTTGTATCTCAAAGAGTTGTTGATTTTACAGAAAACACTCTTGGAAAAAAATTTTTTGAATATAACTTAAAATCTTTAATTGCTGATTACTCTCAATGCAAAATAACTGTCGATTTATTGAATGATGAAGAAAAAGTCATAGACACAAAAAATTTTTATTTCCCGGATGGAATGAAAAAAAATATTAATCTTAGAAATGAATTTAAAAATTTATCAACTAACGACTCGGTAGAAATTAATTTCCATTTTTATAATCCATTACTTAGACTTTTATTTGGGGAATTTGGAGTCATTACAATGACCACCACCTATCTTCTATTTCTGTTATTCCCACTTGTTATTAGTTTTTATTTTGTTATGGCTTTATTAGAAGATAGCGGTTATTTACCTCGACTTGCAACTATGCTGGATAGATCTTTTAACCGAATAGGATTAAATGGAAAAGCTGTAATTCCAATTATCCTTGGGTTTGGATGCATTACAATGGCAAATATTACTACAAGACTTCTTGGAAGTGAGCGAGAAAAATCTATTGTTACTGCAATACTTCAATTTGTTATTCCATGTTCTGCTCAATTAGCAGTTATTACTGTTTTGCTAAGCGGTGCAGGAATTACTCCACTATTAATTTATGTATCCGTAATTGGTAGTGTATTAATTATACTTTCGACCATTTTGAATAAACTTCTTCCCGGCGAAAGTTCTCCATTATTGATTGACCTCCCTATTATGAGAATTCCTAAACTCAATAATATTTTGAAAAAAACATTTTATCGAAGTTTAGGATTTATGAAAGAAGCAGGTTTCTGGTTTTTTGTTGGTGCATTAGCAGTAGGTTTAATGGAAATTACAGGCTTACTTTTTATATGGCAGGATTTACTTTCTCCTATTACTACTTACTGGTTAAAATTACCTAAGGAAGCTGCCAATGCCTTTGTTATGGGAATGGTTCGAAGAGATTTTGGTGCAGCTGGTTTATTTGATTTAAAATTAACTACAATGCAAATAACTGTTGCAATCATAACTATTACTTTGTTTGTTCCATGCATAGCATCATTTGTTGTTATGCTGAAAGAAAGAGGCTTGAAAGAAGGAATTTCTATCTGGATTGGAACATGGATAACAGCTTTTTTAATTGGCGGAATTGTAGCACAAATTATAGTTTAATTTATGAAACAAAAAGATTTTCATAAGTACCCTTTAATCTGGCGCAAGGATGATTTCTTTATAAAAATTTATAGCTCAATACCAAATGTTTCTACTGGAATTCTTCTTACTACGAGCAAAACAACTTTTATAATTGACCCCGGCGATGGAATACTGAGAGATTTGACTCAAGATGTTGGAGCAGAAACAATTCTTAGAGTATCTGACATCTTTATAAGTCATGGTCATCACGACCATGTAGGAGGTGTGTGGTCCCTTTTAACCTACTTATCAGTATTGAGAAGAAGACTTCCGCTTTCAATTTACTACCCTAAAGGTTGTGTTGAAATAGAAAGTATCTATAAAGCTTTCAAAGAAGTTTATGGCAAAGAGCTTTCTTATGAGATTGTTCTTAAACCAATTATTAATGAAAAACAATTCACAAGAAATTCAATTAGAATAAAACCATTCAAGGTTAATCACAGAGAAGTAAGTCCAGATGGTAAATTCATTGAAGTTCCTTCACTTGGTTATAAATTTTTTTATGACACTAAAACTATATGCTATGGAGGAGATACTGCATACTGCGAAAATCTTGTTAAGATGGCAAAAGGCTCGGATTTAGCAATTATCGAAGCTGGTGCCTTTGATGAATCAACATCGGAACTTCATATGACTATTGAACAGGCAACGAAAATTGGAAAAACTGCTAAAGAATTTTTCCTTGTTCATATTCCTCTTTAAATTTGCACATCATTAATTTAGAGTTAATCATGAGAAAATATCTTATCATCTTTCTATCATTAATAACTACCATTACATATTCACAAAAGAAATGGATTGATTCTGAAATAACCCCAAAAGATTTGAAAGCCCATCTATTTTATTTAGCATCAGATGAAATGAAAGGAAGATTCACTGGGAGCAATGAGGAAAGAAAAGTTGGTAATTATATTAAAGAACAGTTTGCTGCATATGGATTAAAACCACTTTTTAATAACTCGTATTTTCAGGAATTCCCATTTATTGAGAAAATAGAATTAACCAGAAATAATTCTGTTCTAATTAAGACACCTCTTTATTCAAAAAAATTAATTATCAAAAAAGATTTTATAACCGCACCATTTTCTGGAAATGGTAATGCAAAATCAAATGTAATTTTTGCAGGATATGGAATTTCAGCCCCTGAACTTAATTATGATGATTATGAAAAAATAAATGTATATGGAAAAATTGTTATCGTATTAAGGTCGAATCCTGAGAATGATAGTGCAAGATCTGAATTTGAGAAATATTCTTCAATGAGATTTAAGGCTTTAATAGCAAAGGAGAAAGGAGCAGCTGCAATTATTTTTGTAAATCAAAAAAAGAATGATGATGAATTAATTCAACTAACATATGATGGAGCACCCGGAATTAAAAATTTCCCGGTTGTTCAGGTTAAAAGAGAATTCATTGAAAATATTTTTGAACAGAAAGGATTAATTCTTTCTGAAATTCAGAAACAGATTGATTCACAAAAGAAACCACATTCAATTGAATTTGATGATATAACAATTTCAATTGCAACTGAAGTTAAAGAAATAGAAAAGAAAGCAAGAAATGTTGCAGGCTATCTCGAAGGCAATAGTCCAAATCTCAAAAATGAATATTTAGTTATCGGTGCTCATTACGACCACCTTGGAATTGACCAGTTGTTATCATCTTCATTATATAAAGGTAAAGATAAACAAATTCACAATGGTGCAGATGATAATGCTTCAGGCACATCAGGTTTACTTGAACTTGCAGAAAAATTTAGTTCAATAAAAGATTCGATAAGAAGAAGTATTATTTTCATTGCTTTTTCGGGAGAAGAATTAGGAATACTTGGTTCTACATATTTCACTAATAATTTACCAATCCCACAAGAAAATATTATTGCAATGTTAAATTTAGATATGGTAGGCAGACTGGATTCTGAAAAAAATCTTACGATTATTGGAGCTGGAACATCTTCAAAATGGAAAGATATGCTTAATAAAAACAACAAATACAATTTCGAGTTAAACTTAAGTGATGCTGGCTCTGGAGGTAGTGACCATCAAGCATTTCTCAATAAAAATATTCCGGTGCTTTTTTTCTTTACAGGTATACATTCGGATTATCATCGACCATCTGATGATGCAGATAAAATCAATTATGATGGTGCATCAGATGTAATAAAATTTGTATTTGATATTGCAAATGAAATCCAAAATTATGATGCAAAAATAGATTTTGTAAAAGTCTCCGAAACTGTAAAAAGAACATCAACTCGTTCAAGAGTTACAGTCGGAACAATTCCGGAATTTGGCTACAATGGTGAGGGTTATAAAATTTCTGGTGTTACTGAGGGGGGACCAGCAGAAAAAGCCGGATTAAAGAGTGGTGATATTATTATCAAGTTTGGTCCTAAAAAAATTAGCAATATTTATGATTTCATGTATGCAATATCAAACTATAAACCAGGTGATAAAGTTGATGTAACAATTTTACGCGATGAAAAAGAATTGACTTTTGAAGTAGTGTTAATCGAAAAGTAAAAGAAGTTAACTAAAAAATAATTTTACAATAAAAGACCTGCTTGTTCAGGCAGGTCTTTCTAATTTGGGACTTTTCTACTAAATCTAAATTTTTAGACACCTTTTAACATTTTATGCATTCGCTCTCTCGAGCATAAATTTTTCTCTTGAATAAGATAAAGTTTTTTCTCCAACCTTAAATTTACTGAATAAATCTTCAAGATTAGAAGTTAATCTTGCAAGGTTATTTGCTGCACTCGCAATTTGTCCTGTACTTGTTGTGCTTTGTTCTGTTACACTTGCAATATTTTCGATATTCTTGCTTATTTCATCAGCAGAAATTGATTGTTCTTGACTTGATGCAACGATATTATCAATTAAATCGGATACAGATTTAGCAGATTGATAAATTTCCTGAAGTGTCATATCAATCTCTTCTGTTAATTTCATTCCTTCATAAACTGAAGATTTAGCATTAGCCATCGATTTATCTGCTTCTTTTACTTCCAACTGAATTGATTTAATTGTCTCGGCAATTTCTTTTGTAGCTTTGGTAGTTCTTTCTGCAAGTTTTCTCACTTCGTCGGCAACAACAGCAAAACCTCTTCCCTGTTCCCCAGCTCTTGCGGCTTCAATTGCAGCATTCAAAGCAAGTAAATTTGTTTGATTGGCAATATCATCAATCACTTTTGTAATTTCTCCAATTTGGTCAGTTTTATTTGTAAGTGAAGCAATAATTTGTGCAGTTTCCTGCGAAGCCTGAACAATTTTATTCATTCCTTCTTTTGTTTCATAGGTTTTTTCAGTGCCTTGTTTTGCTGACTGACTTGATTTCTGTGACATTTGTGCAACTTCTGTTATGTTCTTCGACATTTCAATTATTGCTCTTGTCATATGCTCAATTGAACGAGATACTTCACTTACCTGAATATTTTGCTCTTGAGCACCCGCAGCCATTTCTTCTGATGAAGAAGATATTTGTTCTGCTGCACTTGCTGTTGATTGAATTGCTTCTTTAACATTTTCAAGTACACTTCTTAATTCTCTTATCATTTTATTTATCTTTAGGCCTAATTCATACAATACATCATCATTTTTTAATTCAAGTTCTTCTGTAAAATCTCCATTGGCTAAATTTTCAATAATTTCAACAATTGGTTTTATCTGCTCTTTTAAATATTCTTTGTTCTTTTCTTCTACTTCTCTTAAATCTGTAAAGAATACAAAACTGCCATCAATTTCTTTTTTGCTATTATAAATTGCTCCAGATTGAACAAGCACTGGAATATCTTCGCCGTTTCTGTTTTTCAATGATATTTTTTCACCTTTAATGAAAATTCCTTCAACAGCTCTTCTACTTACCGAGTCAGTACCAAATACTTCTTTAACTTTCAATTTACCAATAATTTCTTCAGGACTTTTATTAAATCCAACAATATCACAAGCAGCTTGATTTATAAATCTAATGGTTAAATCTTTATCAACAATAAAAAATGCTCCATTAACACCAGTTTGAAAACTTGTTGCTCTTGCAATTTCATCTTTAATTTTCCTAATCATGGTTTCAAAAGACAAATAAAGATTTCCGATTTCATCTTTACTGTTTATACTTTTAAGTGCAACATCATAATTTCCATTAATTATTTCTTTAGCACCTGCATCGAGTAATACTATAGGGTCAATAATTATTTTTCTTATAACTGGAATAAGAACAAAAATGATAACAGTAGTTATTAAAATAAAAACCAAAGTTTTTGTTTTTGCATCAGAAATTGAACTTAAAGTAGCTTGATTAAATTGTGAAGCTTTTTCATCGTAAATATTGACGAGTTCTTTTAAGTTCAATTTTGCTGTATCAAATTTTTTCAAAGCTTCTATTGACAATTCATTGCATTTCTTTCTCAATTCTATTAATTCATTATTCCTTTCTATATCTAAATTCTGTGATGCTAAGTTATCTATCCTTTTTTGTAAATCCATAACTGCCTGATGTGTTTCTTTCCAGTTGTTCCAATCATTTACAAATTTTTCCCATATTTGTTTTTCCTTTTCATCTTTTTCTAATGACTCAAAAATTTTCCATGCATCTTCAGCTCTTTTAAATGCAGCAGGGATTGATTCATAAATCGATTGACGAACTTTTTCGTCCTTTAAATCTTGATTTAATAATCCTCTCTCTGCTGCTAAAACAGAAGCTTCGGCTTGATATAGAGTTATAAGCGATTGTACTCCTGGTAATATATTGTAACCTAGTGTTTTAACAGCTAATTCTTCTTCATCTAAATTTCTATAAGCCAGATAAGCATTTATTCCTGTTACAATCGCAACAACAGCAACAATTATTATTGTTTTGTAAATAATTTTAAGGTCGTTAAATTTTTTGAACATATTTCCTCCAATTAGACAAAAAAACACTAATTCTATTCCTATTATCGAGAATGAAATTAATTTTTGAATAGTGTTAAAAAATTATTTTGAGGTGTGGGAAAAATTAATCCCAGGGATTTCTTTTATATAAATTATTCAAAGGGTGTAAATTTTTTCTACCATCAACAAAAACAGCGACCCATTCAGCTAATCTTTTTCCTAATCTTTTACAAGATTCAATTTCTTTTTCTTGTCGAGGTTCACCAGCTTGAGTTGCTCCATAATGAGCTGTAAATTGTTTACCAGAATAATCAGTGACACCAAAAACTAGAAATCCATAATTAATCATAATGTTCATTAAAGTTTGACAGGTTAATTCTGCTCCACCACCCCAGCCGCCTTGAGAGCTAAATGCACAACCAATTTTACCATCTAATTTTTGCCAGTATGGAAGCAAATCTTCCCAGAATTTTTTCATTTCGGAGGCAACAGTACCAAGATAAGTTGGGGAACCAAGTGCAAGGCCATCACACCAGAAAATATCATCTTTATTTGCTTCATAAATAGATTTGAGACGCACCTCTGTTTCGGGAATTTCTTTTGCACCTTCGGCTACAAATTCTGCCATTTTTTTAGTATGCCCTTCATTGGAATAATAGAGAACTAAAACCTTGCCCATAGAATTAATGAAATTTTTTAAACTAATTTCTTACTTCATGAAAGAGGAAATTTAGTAAATCTCATTGAATGAACTTTATTTTGAACGGGAATTTTAACTTCACTTTTTACATACTTTTCAAATTCATCTCTAAATCTTTGAATCATAAATTTAACAGGCCATGCTGCTGCATCACCAAGTGCACAAATAGTATTTCCTTCAATGTTGTTTGCAACACTAATCAATAAATCAAGGTCTTTCGATGTTCCATTACCTTCAGAAATTCTTTGAAGAATTTTTTCCATCCAGCCTGTTCCTTCGCGGCAAGGGGTACACTGGCCACAACT
>JARYLX010000100.1 GCA_029907415.1 Melioribacter sp. | reverse complement strand
AGAAGAAACAATTGTAAAATTTCTGCCAAAAGAAATTCTTAAGGATACATCAGAATTAAAAATTATTTATGAAGGTGAACCTAAAAGACTTGGCTTTGGTTCTTTTTGTTTTGAAGAAGTGAATGGGCAAAGTTTTGTTTATACAATTAGCGAACCGTTTTATGCATCAACATGGTTCCCATGTATTGATAAGCCCGATGATAAAGCTCTAACAGATATTTATATAACTAACGATTCCTCCTATGTTTCTCTTTCAAATGGGAAATTAATGCAGGTAATTTCAAATAATTCAAAGAAAACATATCATTGGAAAACATATTATCCAATATCAACTTATTTAATTGCTTTGTATTCGGCAAAGTATAAATCTTACAAAGAAAAATATATTTCTATTACAAACGATACACTTGACATTTACTATTATGCTTTAGAGGATAAATTTGATGATGCGGTTCAGGATTTTTCAGATCATCCTCGCTATATTAAAACATTTGAAAAAATTTTTGGACCATATCCATTCATAAAAGAAAAATATGCAGTAGCAGAATTTCTATGGCAAAGTGGAGCAATGGAACATCAAACAATTACTGGCGTTGGTTCAAGATTTATAACAGGTAAAAAATTTTTTCAGGACATGTTAATTCATGAATTATCGCATCATTGGTGGGGAAATGCCGTAAGTCCAAAAACATGGAAAGATATCTGGCTTAACGAAGGTTTTGCAACTTACTCTGAAGCATTATACTGGGAATCCCAGGCTGGAAAAAGTGCACTAAAATCTACGATGAGTGCTAAATCGGGAATGTTTTTAAGAGGTACTTTATATAATCCAAAAGATAATCTTTTCAGCAGTTTAATATACAATAAGGGTGCATGGGTACTTCATATGCTGCGGAGAGAAGTAGGCGATAGCTCATTCTTCAGAATATTGAGAACATACTTTGAAAAATTCAAATATAAAAATGCATCTACACAAGATTTTCAAGAGATTTGTGAAAAAGTTACTGGAAGAAATCTTAAATTTTTCTTTGACCAATGGATTTATAAAGGCACAGGAAAAATAGAAGCTCAATACAATTGGAATATAATTCCTGTAAACAATGGCTATAAAGTAATTTTTAATATAAAGCAGTTACAAAATGGTTATGATATTTATAAATTTCCTATTGATATAAAAATCTTTTTTGAAAACAATGAATCAGAAATTAAGAGTTTTTATGTGGATTCACGCCAAAGCAGTTTTGAATTTGTTACTAAAAATAAACCGGTGTCGTTTGAGTTAGACCCAGATAAGTGGCTGCTTGCTAATTTTAATTTATCAGAATAATTATTATGGATTCTCTCAAAACATATTTTTTTATTTCTGATTTACACTTGGGGTTAGATTCACAAGAAATTGAAATACAAAAAGAAAATAAACTTATTTCTTTTCTTAACTTTGCAGCAGACAACTGCGATGAATTGTATATTATGGGAGATTTGTTTGATTATTGGTTTGAATATAAAAGAGTAATTCAAAAAGGATTTTACAGAACTTATGCAGCATTAAAAAAATTTACCGAGAGCGGAAAAAAAATCCATTATTTTATAGGTAATCATGATTTTTTACATAGAGATTTTTTTGAAAAAGAAATTGGAGCAATTCTTTATCATCAACCAATTTCAGCTGAATTGAACGGGAAAAAATTTTTTATTGGACATGGTGATGGATTAATTAAAAGTGATATCGGTTATAGAATTTTAAAACAAATTTTGAGAAATAAATTTCTTCAAAAAATTTATTCAATGATTCATCCAGATTTAGGAATTAAAATCGCAAGCCTTTCAAGTAAAACGAGCAGAAATTATTCCTCTCAAAAATTTCAAAACAGTTTAGATGGACTTTATGATATAGCTAAAGAAAAAATTAACGAGGGATATGACTATGTAATCTTTGGTCATTCTCACATTCGCACATTTGAAAAATTTAATAATGGATATTACATAAATCTTGGTTCGTGGTTGCAAAAACCATGTTATGGGAAATTCACAAATAAATTTGAGATTATAGATTGGGTGTAAGATGATTAAAAACCAAATACCATCAAAAAAAATCCCGAAAAAGAAAAAGAGCAAAGGTTTGAAATTATTTATTCTATTCATTGGAATAATTATTATAGCTGCATTCATACTTTTAGTTCAATACATCTTTGAAGGTTTGCCATCACTTGATGAACTTGAAAATCCCAAACCACAATTGGCAAGCAATGTTTATAGTATCGATGGAGAATTGATAGGACAATTTTTTAAGGAAAACAGAGTTGAGGTAAGCATTGACAGTATACCCCCTCATGTAGTTAATGCATTGATTGCTACAGAGGATAGAAAATTTTATGACCACTGGGGAGTAGATATTGGACGTTTTATTAAAGCAATGTTTAAAAATATATTTTTATTTAAGCGCGAAGGGGCAAGTACAATTACACAGCAGCTTGCAAAAAATCTTTATGAATTGAAACTACAAAATGAGTCTTTATTTGATACCATAATCAGAAAAATTCGTGAATGGATAACTGCAGTTCAAATTGAAAAAACATATACTAAAAGAGAAATTCTTGAAATGTATTTCAACATTCAATGGTTTGGCCACGGTGCTTATGGAATTGCAATGGCTTCAAAAGTTTATTTTGATAAAGATGTAAAACAACTTAGTATTGAAGAAGGAGCTCTTTTAATTGCTTTGTTGAAATCCTGGGTTTATTATGACCCATATGAAAAGTATGAAAGAGCACTTCAAAGAAGAAATGTAGTTTTAAAGAATATGGTTGACATGGGTTATCTTAGTGAGGAAGAGTATGAAAAATTAAAAGTAAAACCCATTAAATTATCATATAAAAAAATTGAACAGGGAATAAGAGGAACAATTGCCCCACATTTTGTTGAATATATTAGACAGCAGATGGAAAAAATTGCATCTAAATATGGCTACGATTTATATCGAGATGGATTAAATATTTACACTACTCTTGATAGCCGTATGCAAAGAATAGCAATTCATGCAGTTGAAGTTCATTTAAATGAATTTCAAAAGCAATTTGATAAATCTTGGTCATGGAATAAATATAAAGGAGTAATAGATGATTTGATTGACAGAGCAATAAAAAATAAAATTGAATATAGAACAGCTACGAGCGAAGAGGAAAGAAAAAATATTTATTACAGATTGAAAAATAATCCAGCGTTTATTGATTCTGTCAAAAATGCTGCAAAGAGAATTGAAGTTGGTTTTGTTGTAATGGATGTTAAGACAGGTGAAATTAGAGCAATGGTTGGCGGAAGAAACCAGAGATTTTTATATGGTCTGAATCATGTGACACAAATAAAAAGGCAACCCGGCTCTGCATTCAAACCAATTGTTTACACAGTTGCTATAGATAGAGGTTTATATCCAGCTTATCCTATACTAAATCAACCTTTTAATTATAATGGTTGGAGTCCACAAAATTTTGACTTATCTACTGGCGGTTTTACAACTTTAAGACAGGGTCTTGCTTATTCAATTAATATTGTTGCAGCAAGATTAATAATTGAAGATTATGCACCATTACCAGATATTGGAAGAATTGCAGAAAGACTTGGAATCAAAAGTCAACTTGAACTTTATCCATCAATTGCACTTGGCACCTCACTTGTTTCTCCACTTGAATTAACAACTGCTTATGCTACACTTGCCAATCATGGAATTTATAATGAACCAATTTCAATTTTGAAAATTGAGGATAAAGATGGAATGTTGATAGATAAATTTGTGTCTGAGTCACGCGAAGCAATATCAGAAGAAACTGCTTATATAGTAACTGATATGATGAGAACAGCAATCGATCAAGGGACAGGAGTTGCAGCAAGGTATCGTTATAATTTTCAAAGACCGGCAGCTGGAAAAACAGGAACTACACAGGATTTTGCAGATGCTTGGTTTGTTGGATTTACTCCTCAACTTGTCGGAGGTGTATGGGTTGGATTTGATGACCAGAGAATTTCATTCACAGGTGAATATGGTCAGGGAGCAAGAGCTGCTTTGCCAATCTGGGCAATATTTATGCATGATGTATATGAACAATTAAATCTTCCTATGGAAGATTTTCAGCCTCCTGCAAGCGGGAATGTTGTGCCAGTTAAATTTTGCCGTGAATCTATTTTTGAATATGGAAATCCAAAACTTTACTCTGCTGACTGCAGAGGCGGTGTTTATGTAGATATTGCAAATATCAAAAGTCTTCCCGAAAGTTTCGATGCATTTGTTGACAATAAAGTGATTGTTCCTAACAGATATTCATTGAAAGATTCAACACACGAAGCAAAAGAAATTAGATGAGTTTTGTTTTAAAAATCAATTGTGGTTATTTTTGAATTGAGATTTTTTGCCCGGATGGTGGAATTGGTAGACACGCTAGCTTCAGGAGCTAGTTGGCTTACGCCAGTGCAGGTTCGAGTCCTGTTCCGGGCACAAAAATAATTCTCCAAATTTTTTCCAGATTACCAATCTATTCCTTTAGAATAAATTATTTATTAACTTCACTTCGAACAAATTATTGTTGTAATGAAACCATTAATAAAATTTCCGATAGTAATTTTTATATTTTTTATATCATGTATTGAGTATTCCGAAAAAATGAAATTGAATGAAAATGGTTCGGGTGAAATAATTTTTGCCATTGGAATTAATAATGAAATATTTAATCTGGGAAAAGGCAAGTTCGAAATAAATAATTTTAATGCAGACTCAATTAAAAAAAATTATCTAAACAAAACAGGGATAGAATTTGTTAACAGCAGAACTTATGTAAAAAATAATATTAGATGGATAGAAATTGCATTAAAATTTGATTCAGTCGAAAGTCTAAATTCAATTAACAATGACACTACGCAAAATGGAATGATCGGAATTATATCTATTTCAAGAGATAGAAATGGAAACATTCATTACTTTAGAAAAATATTTCCATTTAATCAAAATGAAGTAACGAATGGTGAATCCAAAATTCTTTCCATAATATTTTCCCAGTACAAATGGAATTATGAACTGCAGCTTCCTTCGAAAATTATTTCATCAAATGCACATGAAGTAAGAAATGATTCGAATATTGCAAAATGGTCGTTTTCACTTGCATCATTGAACTCAATAAAAAATATGGAGGTTACTTTTCAAAAGAAAAAATTTCCGTGGTTTATTTACTCTATAAGTGTATTATTGATAATTGCATTGTTTATAATTTTATATCGTGTAAATCTCAAGAGTAAAAAGCAAATCTTAATTAAAAAGTAAAATTTATTTTCGAATGAAATATGATAGATTAAAAAAAGCATACGATGATGCGGTTAAGTTTACGAAGTCACATTATGAAAATTTTCCAGTAGTTTCGTTTTTTCTGCCTAATAAATTAAAGAAGCATATTGCTGTAATTTATCAATTTGCCCGTCAGGCAGATGATATTGCGGATGAAGGCAATTACCCAATAGATTTTAGATTGATGCTTTTAGAAAATTATAAGAATACACTTATAAGTACTCTCAAAGGAATTTATGAAGATGATTTTTGGATGGCTTTAGGAAATACAATTAATTCAATGAAACTTACGCCTGAATATTTTTTCAATCTTCTAAGTGCATTTGAACAGGATGTTACAGTTACCCGATATAAAACTTTTGATGATTTATTGAATTATTGTGAACGGTCAGCCAATCCTGTAGGTAGATTAATTCTTGAATTATTTGATATCAGAGATGAAAAAGTAATGGATTATTCTGATGCAGTTTGCACTGCACTTCAATTAACTAATTTCTATCAGGACATTTCAATTGATTACAAAAAAAACAGAATTTATCTGCCACTAAATGAAATGAAAAAATTTGGGGTAAGTGAGAATATTTTTGAGTTAAAAAAAAATAATGCTAACTTTAAGCAGCTATTAAAATTTCATATAGAAAAAACAAAAGAACTATTTAATAAGGGTAAAAATATTTTAAATTATCTTCCAGGTATTCTTAGACTTCAAATTAAACTTACTATACTTGGCGGAGAAAAAATTTTAGAAAAAATTGAAGAACTTGATTATGATACTTTGAATTATAGACCAATTCTTTCAAAAAAAGATTTAGTTAATTTGTTTTTTAGAGCAATTGGTTAGAAAATGAAAGACCAAACAAAAATAATAGCAAAGGAAAGTAAAAGCAGTTTTTATTATGCTTTCAGCTTACTTCCTTCAGAAAAGCGTGATGCAATGAATACAGTCTATGCTTTCTGCAGAAAAACAGATGATATTGTTGATGAAGGTAATGAAAACGAAGAGATCAAATATGAACGTCTAAGAAGATGGAAAAATGAATTTGAAAAAGCTCTTCGCGGAAAGTCTGATTATTATCTGCTAAATAAATTAACGAATATCATCAAACAGTTTAACATCCCGTTAGAACATTTCTATGAATTAATATCAGGTATGGAAATGGATTTGCAAAGAAAACGATACCTGAGTTTTGATGACCTTATTCAGTATTGCTATAAAGTAGCTGCAACTGTTGGATTAATGTGCATAGAAATATTTGGTTACAAAAATAAATCAGCAAAAGATTATGCAATAAATCTTGGAATAGCAATGCAGTTAACAAATATATTGCGTGATGTAGGAAAAGATATTGATAAAGGAAGAATTTATATCCCTCAAAATGATTTAATAAAATTTGATTATACTGAAGAAGAACTTATTCAAAAAAAATATAATGATAATTTTAAAAAGCTAATGGCTTATGAAAGTCAGAATGCTTTTTATTTTTTTGAAAAAGCAGAACAGTCAATAGATTTTGATGATAAGCCTTCATTATTTCCTGCACGTGCCATGCAGCATATCTATTTCAGACTTCTTAAGAAAATTCAATCTAAAGATTATGATGTGCTTAATAATCAAATTAAAGTAAGCACAGTCGAAAAAGCTGCCATTTCATTAGGCGTTTGGGCTAAATATAGTCTTATTTATTAATGAAAAATTGTTTGGTAATTGGTGGTGGTTTTGCGGGATTAAGTGCTGCAGTAAATCTTTCTCATAAAGGATTTAAAGTTACTTTAATTGAAGCCTCGCCCAGATTAGGTGGACGCGCATATTCATTATTTAATTCAAAACACAATGATTTTTTTGATAACGGTCAGCACATAATGATGGGCTGTTATAATGCAACTTTGAATTTCTTGAAAAAAATCGATGCATTGGACAAAGTTAATTTTCCTGATTCGTTAAAAATTAATTATGTTGATAAAGGTGGAAAGATATATAAATTAAGTTCATCCACTTTTTTTTATCCAATGAATTTGATTTATGCTTTCATGAAATTTCCTGCAATAAGCTTAAAATCAAGATTGCAAGTAATCAAGCTTCTTGCTGAAGTACTTTTATTTGATAACAATTCAGATGATAATTTTACTGTTGAAGAATGGCTTAAAAGAAAAAATCAATCAAAAGAATCAATTAAAACATTCTGGGAAATTCTTACAGTTGGAGCGTTGAATGCAAGAATTGAAGAAGCATCTGCAAAAATATTTAAAGAAGTATTAAAAAGAATTTTCAGCAGTTCAAAATCATCTTTAATTTTGGTACCAATTGCAGATTTGACAAATCTATATGTAAAGGACTCAGAAAAATTCATTAAAGAAAGAGGCGGGGAAATTATAACTTCTGAAAGAGTACTAAAGTTTATTGTTGAAAAAGAAATAATAGAAAAAATTGTTACGGATAAAAACACTTATGAGAATTTTGATTTCATAATTTCAGCTGTCCAATCACATTCATTGAGGAAAATAAAAATAGAAAATTCGAAATCATATAAAGATTTTTCTTTTATCCCTGAATTTAATTATTCACCTATATTAAACGTGCATTTGTGGTTGAGTCATAATCCATTTTCAGAAAAGTTTTATGGATTAATAGATTCTAACATTCACTGGGTTTTTAATCACAATGAACATATAACACTTACAACAAGTGCAGCAAATAAAATTATTAATCTGAAAAACGAAGAACTTCTTGAACTTATCTATTCGGAATTAGAGAGATATTTTCCTATATTCAAAAGTGAAATTGTAATTGATTATAAAATAATAAAAGAAAAAAGAGCAACTTTTATACCTGATATCCATTCATTGAACGTGAGAAAAAGAATATTAACTCCTTTTGAAAATTTAGTAATTGCAGGTGATTGGACAGTTTCGGATTTACCATCAACAATTGAAAGTGCAGTTATGAGTGGTTACATTGCAACAGAAAAAATTATTTTTTCGATAAAATGATGTTATAAATACTTTTTACCAACAAAAATGATGGAGGGATATATGTCTTCCTTAAAAGAAAAGTTACAGGAAAAAATCATTCAGGAAAGACCTCGAACTGAAAAATTAATGAAAGAATATGGCGATGTTAAAGTTGACGAAGTAAAAATTAATCAGGTAATTGGAGGAATGCGTGATATCAAGTGTCTTGTAACTGATATTTCGTATCTGGATCCGTATGAAGGAATTCGTTTTCGCGGAATGACAATTCCAGAAGTTCTTGAAAAGTTGCCTAAAGTTCCAGGTGCAGAAATGCCATATGTTGAAGGTCTATTTTATCTTTTATTAACTGGTGAAATTCCAACAGAAAAAGAAGTAGAGGAAGTTCATCAAGAATTTAATCAAAGGAAAGAAGTTCCTTCTTATGTTTTTGATATTATTCATGCAATGCCAAAAGATTCGCATCCGATGACAATGTTTGCTACTGGAATTATGTCTATGCAAAGAGAATCAGTTTTTGCGAAAGAGTATCGAAAAGGCTTAAAAAAGACAGATTATTGGTCAGCTTACTATGAAGATGCAATGAATCTTCTTGCAAAAATACCTGAAATTGCTGCTCATATTTATAGATGGAAATACAAAAATGGGGATATTATACCCGCTGACCCACATTTAGATTTTGGTGGTAACTTTGCTCATATGATGGGTATTGATAAACCTTATGATGATGTTTCAAGATTATATTTCATTTTGCATAGTGACCATGAAAGTGGTAATGTTAGTGCACATACTGGTCATCTGGTAGCTAGTGCGCTTTCTGATATTTATTATGCTATTAGTGCAATGCTAAATGGTCTTGCAGGTCCATTGCATGGATTAGCTAACGAAGAAGTTTTACGCTGGCTTCATGGTGTGATGGAATCAATGGGAGGGAAAATTCCTACCGAAGATGAAATGAAACAATTTGTTTGGGATACATTGAAAGCCGGGAAAGTTATACCTGGTTTTGGTCATGCTGTGTTAAGAAAAACTGACCCGCGTTATATGGCACAAAGAGAATTCTGTTTGAAACATCTTCCTGATGACCCAATTTTCAAATATGTAGATTTGTTATTTAAAGTAGTACCTCCAATTCTTATGGAACAGGGAAAAGCTAAAAATCCATGGCCCAATGTCGATGCACAATCCGGTGTAATTCAATGGCACTATGGTGTAAAAGAATATGAATTTTATACAGTTCTGTTTGGTGTTGGGAGAGCACTTGGTGTATGTGCTAATATTATCTGGGCTCGTGCACTTGGTTATCCAATTGAAAGACCAAAATCCGTTACTACTGCAATGCTCGAAGAAATTGCATTCGGGAAAAAATAATCTATTCATTTTTGATGATAGTAAAAAGTAGTTTTA